>NZ_JBNHGL010000004.1:0-64643 GCF_059091245.1 Arthrobacter sp. Y3225116 | reverse complement strand
GAATCCGGATCAGTTGGCCGTGCTCCCGGCGGTCCAGCCGATCACCGGCGCCACGCCGGCCGCCGCCCGCCAAGCCGTGCTGGGCCTGGAGGCGGCGCTTGATGAGGAGGACGTCCTGACGAAGTTGGGCCGGCTCCTCCACGCGGCCCGGGAGGACCTGACGCCGGCCGGCAGCGCCGAGGAGTTGCTGCTGGCCCACCGCGGGGCCACGGGCAGCGAGGGCTTTGAACAAATGCTCCTGACCGCAGCCCGCCGGGAATCCATGACCGTCCGCGAGCTGGCGATGGCGCAGGCCATGAACCAGCTGAAACCCCAGCCCGTGGGCGATCCGGCGGACATCGCCGACTACTTGTGCGAACTCTACGACTCTGAGGCGGCTGACGGTTTCGTGATCATGTCGGCCCTCTACCCGTCCTCACTCGAAGACTTCGTCAACGGCGTGGTGCCGGAACTGCAGGCCCGGGGCCGGTTCCGGACCGCCTATTCGGGACACACCCTGCGCGATCACCTGAGAGCCTCCCCGAAAGGCAGCCGCTCCCGCGCGTCTTAGCAGCCCTTCCGCTCCGGCTCAGCGCTGATAGATCCGGGCGAGCACGGCGTCGAAGACCCGGTCGGGCAGCAGCCGGCGAGCGCCCATGATCGTCCGCGCGCCCCTGCCGACCGGGTACCGGCTGCGCGTGCGCCGAGCGGCCGCCACCCGGGCAATGCGCCGGCCAACAACCTCCGGCCGCGTTCCCGTGCGTTCCGTGTAGGCCCCGGCAATCGCCCGCGCCACGCTCTCCGCCTGCTGCGCGTAGGCCGTGCCTTCGGAACTTTGCAGCAGGCTCTCCACCGCGATGGCGTCCCACTCGGTCAGGATCGGCCCGGGCTCGACGATCACCACGTCGATGCCGAAGGGCCTGAGCTCTACTCGGAGGCAGTCCGACAAACCCTCGACCGCGAATTTCGCCGCGTGGTACCAGCCGCCGAGGGGTTCGTAGAACACGCCGCCGATCGAGGAGACGTTGATGATCCGCCCGCTGCCCTGGGCCCGCATGGCCGGGACCGCCAGCTGGATGAGCCGCCCCAGCCCGAACAGGTTCACGTCGAACTGCTGCCGGGCGTCCTCCAGCGGCACGTTCTCGATGGCGCCGTAGGAGGCGTACCCGGCGTTGTTGACCAGAACGTCCAGCCGTCCCTGCTCCGACAGGATGTGCTCCACCCCGCGCACCATCGACGCGTCGTCGGCCAGGTCCATCTCGAGGACGCGCACCCCGTGCTCTTCCAGCGGGCGCATCCTCTCCACGCGGCGCGCGGCCGCGTAGACGGTGAAGCCGCCGCGTGCCAGTTCCCGGCAGGTGTGTTCCCCGATCCCGGAGGACGCTCCGGTTACCAGGGCAACTTTGTCCGTCACCATCGGGCCCCCCTCACTTTTCCAAAGCCATGACGACGGCGGTGCGCGCCTCGTCCGGCAACGTCCGGCCGGCGCCGTCGAGCGCGAAAAGCCGCCGGCAACCGTCGAGTTCCACCGTCAGCGGAGCACCGGCGCCCTGCCCCTCGGCGAGCGGCCAGAGCACCGCAAACTCCGTTGCGTCGCCGGCGCATGCGCCAGCATCCCTATCCTGTGCGGCCAAGTTCAGGAGGGCGTCCTTTGCCGTGCCCTCCAGGCTCCCGCCCTTGGAAAAAATCCCCGACACGATCCGGATGACGCCAAAATTCAGGTCCGGCTGCGCGTCGGCGGGCAGTTCATCCTCTGCGGCCGGCACCGGCGCCGTCCGGTACTGGCAGATCCTCAAGGCGTCGACCTCGCCGGCGCGTGGCAAAAGGCCGGGGGAACCCGGCACGCCCTCGCCGCTGCCGCGCGGCTGCGCCGCTCCCGGCTGCTCGAACGGCGCCAGCTCGGTCACTCCCGGCATCGCCTTGACGGACCACTCGGCGGGGCAACCGGCATCCAGTGCCGCCCGCGGCTGGATCAGTTTTAGCCGGTGCCGGGTCGACTCGATGACGGTCATGCCCGCCAGGACCTCGCGGACCCCGGGTTTCGTCTTGCCGCAGGAATCCGTCGGCCACGCGGCACGCATGGCCTTGCCATCCGCATCCACCAACCACAGATCGGGGACCATTTCCATGTCGGCTGTGCAGACCAGGTTCGCCCTGGGTCCGTCGCTGGGCTGCGCCAGCGCAGTGAGCAGCGCGTCAATGTTTCCGGTGAGGCGCTCTTCCGTGACCGCCGACCACAGGCCGTCCTCGTCCTCGACGGTTGCCATCGCCAGGGCATCACAGCGGATGACATCGACCGGCGCGAAGGCTTCGGGCACGCCGCCGACCGCCGGCGGCGGAGGTTGGGACGGATTCCCCGGTTCGACCATGTGCTGTGCTGTTGTGCAATCGACGGCGTCGACGAGTTCGGCCTCGGGCCGTGCTGGTTCCCCCGGGTCTCCCGGCAGCTGCCCGCAGGAGGTCAGGGCGCCGACCGCCAGCGCTGCCGCCATCACCGGCCCAACCCTCCGGCCCCGGTTTCCCTGCCGCTTCCGCTTCACCGCGCCCGTCCCCCGATCACCGTCGATGCCGTCAGTGTAGCGAGGCGCTTCGGAAAAGCATCGCCGGCGCGGCCGCCGGGCAGAGGGTGACCTGCGCCGGAGCGTTCAGGAAAGACGGCGGAACTCGCCTGCCCGGAGCTGGACATAGATCGGCAGGGTCATCTGGATGTGTGAAACGCCGACCGGCTCGTCCAGCAGCTCATTAATGGTGGTTTGCCCTTCCAACTCGGTCACTTCGCCATCCATGACTTGAGCCTACGTCGACCGGACGCTCCCCGGACCAAGACACGCGCCACCTGCTGCTTGGTGCCACTCCTGCCAGGCATCCATGACGCTCGGGACGATTCACGTATCGTCCTCGTTCTATGGCGGCATTTGCTGTCGGTGATTAGAGTCGTCGACATGGAGAAGGTTTCGTGGGCAGCACCGTCCGGTTCCTGATCCTGCCGCTGATGCTGTTGGCGCTGCTTGCTCTGCCTGGGTCCGTCGCCCCGCGATCGTATCCAAGTGCCATTGCGGGACTCGGAGATTCCATTACCCAGGCCGCAAACACCTGTTGCCGGCCCGGCAACTACCCGGCCAAGTCCTGGTCAACCGGCGACGGGCGGTCCGACGACATCCGCAGCCACTACGAGCGGCTGGCGGCGCTGCACCCCCAGATCAACAACAACAACTTTAACGACTCGGCAAGCGGCGCCAAGGCGGCAGATCTTCCTCGACAGGCGTCCATGGCAGTGGCCCAGAAGGCGGACTACCTCACCCTGCTCATCGGGGCCAACGACCTGTGTGCCTCTTCGGCAGCAGCGATGACGTCCACCGCCGATTTTGCCCAGCACGTCGCGACTGCCCTCGAGTCGCTGCACCGCGGGCTGCCGCAGGCCCGCATCTACGTCAGCAGCATTCCCGACCTTCATCGCCTGTGGTCCGTCCTGCGCACAGATCGGGAGGCCAGACGGGTCTGGGCGGCCGCCGGAACCTGCCCGTCCATGCTCGGCGCCGCGGTCACCGAGGACCAGCGGCAGGAAGTGGTTGCCCGCGAGCGAGCCTTTAATGAGATCCTCGCGGAGACATGTGCACGGCACGGGAACTGCCACTGGGACCGGGGCGCCGTGTACGCCTACAAGTTCTCCGCGAACGAAATCAGCACCCTGGACTACTTCCACCCCGGCCCCGCCGGCCAGGCCGCCCTGGCCGAACTGACATGGCAGGCCTTCCAGGGACGCCGTTAGCAGTGGATATTTTCTAGCACTGGATATTTCCGGACAGGCTGCAACACGCAGTCCGTAGCAGACGAACACGCGACATTTGCTCAAAAGCGCGACCGGATTAGCAACTCTGCTGCTTTTCGTGCGGGGACGCGGCTACTCGTAAGATTTTGAAGTTCTTGTCAGCAACATCCGCCCTGTTTAATGACTCATTTTCTGCGCGTGTTAGCTTGATCACCGTCCTTTCCGGCGGGCGCGCCCGCCGGAAAGCTGAACCGCCGCTGCTACCTTCCGGAGGCACAATGGGACTCAGCTCCCCCACGCATACAGACGACAGTGACGTCGCGCCCACACCCGCTGCAGAAACACGACGCGAACCCTTGCCAGGGACAGGGGCGGGCCGCACCTCCGGCAAGGCCGGCAACGAACTCAAGCGCGGGCTGAGCAGCCGTCACCTGCAGATGATCGCCATCGGCGGTGCGATCGGCACGGGGCTGTTCGTGGCCTCGGGCGGCACGATTTCCCAGGCGGGACCCGGCGGAGCCTTGGCCGCCTATGCGTTGGTCGGACTGATGGTGTTCCTGCTGATGCAGTCGCTGGGCGAAATGTCGGCCAAGATTCCGGTCGCCGGCTCCTTCCAGACCTTTGCCACCCGCTTCGTCTCGCCGTCCTTCGGATTCGCGATCGGCTGGAACTACTGGTTCAACTGGGCCATCACGGTGGCCGCCGAGCTGGTCGCCGCCGGAATCATCATGGACTTCTGGTTCCCGGGAGTCCCGGGCTGGGTCTGGGCCGGAATCTTCCTGCTCGTCTTGACCGGGCTCAACGCCCTCTCCGCCAAGTCCTTCGGCGAGTCAGAGTTCTGGCTCTCGCTCATTAAGGTCGCCGCAGTTGTGCTCTTCCTGATCGCCGGTGTGCTGATGATCTTCGGCATCCTTGGGGACAACTCCCCGGGCCTGAGCAACTGGGAAAACCGCGATGATGTGTTCCACGGAGGTTGGGTCTCGATCATCTCGGTCTTCATGATTGCCGGGTTCTCCTTCCAGGGCACCGAGCTGGTGGGCGTGGCCGCGGGCGAAGCCAAGAACCCGCGCCGCGAAGTGCCGAAAGCCATCCGCACGGTCTTCTGGCGCATCATGCTCTTTTACATTGGTGCCATCTTCATCATCGGCTGCCTGATCCCGTTCACCGATCCGAGTCTGCTGGCCTCCGGCGAGGCCGACGTCGCAGTATCCCCGTTCACGCTCGTCTTCTCGCGCGCCGGGATTGCCTTCGCGGCGGCTCTGATGAACGCGGTGATCCTGACCGCCATCCTCTCGGCGGGCAACTCCGGCCTATATGCCTCCACGCGCATGCTTTACGCCATGGCCCATGACGGCAAGGCCCCGAAAATCTTCCGACGTACTAACGCGCGCGGCGTGCCGATTCCGGCGCTCCTGGCCACCGCGGCCGTGGGACTCTTCGGGTTCCTCTCCGCGATCGTCGGTCAAGGCGCGGCCTACTCCTGGCTGCTGAACATGTCCGGCCTGTGCGGCTTCATCGTCTGGGCGGGAATCGCCATCTCCCACTACCGCTTCAGGCGCGGCTTTCTGGCGCAGGGCAACAAGGTCAGCGACCTGCCGTATAAGGCCTCCCTGTTCCCCATCGGCCCGCTGCTGGCCTTCGCCATGCTGGTCCTGGTCATCGCCGGACAGAACTACGAGGCCGTGCTAGCCGGACGGGGCATGGAGGTGCTTTCCTCCTATATCGGACTGCCGGTCTTCATCGCCCTGTGGCTGGCCCACCGCCTCATCACCAAGTCCACGATGGTGCCGCTGCTCGAGATGGACCTCCGGGCGCCGGAGGACCTCGAGGACGAACCCGCCGGCGCCACCCGGTGACCCGGCTCGCGTAAGGGCTACCCCGCGAGCGGACGCGCGGGAATTTGGGATCCTACCGGCACTGTGTGTAGGGTGTGAGGCGAATCACCCACAACTGAATGCCTTTCGAACCGTGGCGGGAGAGTCCTCTCCGCACACCATCCGGGCAGGCGCCGTAGGAGCAAATCCTCCCCAGGAATCTCTCAGGCCCATGTACCGCCGCGGCTAGGCAACTCTGGAAAGCAGCCAGGCAGCAGCCTGGCTCACCGACGGTGCAAGCGGAACACACTCCGCGGAATCTCTCAGGTCAAATACAGAGCGGGGAGGAACCCCAATCCCAGCCGAGCCCTCGGGCCGGCCCGATCTTGGAGTTCCTCATGACTTCCTACCTGCAGCGGCGCTTCCTCCGCAGACATTCAAAGACTTGGTTGCCGGCCCTGGCCCCACCTTGATCCCCGCCCCGTCGTTCCCGGTGCCCGGCGCCCTGATCTTCGAGCCAAGAAGTCCGGGGATCTGGCGGCCAGCGATCGCTTCATCGAAGCCATGATCGCCGTCCGCACGTGCTTCCGCGCACGAAGCGTCAAGGCAAACAAAAACGGGTGCATGGCAGGGACCGAGGCGACCTCCTCATCTCCTCAACAAAAGCGTGTTTAAGAAAGGCATCACAGTGAGCAAAGTCAACGCCGAACTACGATACTCCGCGGAGCACGAGTGGGTGGCCGCCGACGGTTCCGGCCCGTCCAGGATCGGCGTTTCTGCCGTGGCAACCGAGGCGCTGGGCGACATCGTGTACGTGGATCTCCCCGAGGTCGGTACCGTCGTGACGGCCGGCGAGACCTGCGGTGAAATCGAGTCCACCAAGTCCGTTTCGGACCTCTACTCCCCGGTGACCGGCGAGGTCATCGAAGTCAACGGCGACGCCGTGGCCGATCCCGCCGTGATCAACGATGACCCCTACGGTGCCGGCTGGCTGTTCACCGTCCAGGTGTCGGAGGAAGGCCCCCTGCTCTCCGCCGAGGAGTACGCCTCCGCCAACGGTGGTGAAGTAGCGTGAGCGCGGCAATGGCCGCGGTCGCCAGCACCAGCCTGAACGTGGACCTGGGTGTCCTCGATCCGGAAATTGCCGCCCAGATCGACAACGAGCTGCGCCGCCAGCAGTCCGGGCTGGAGATGATCGCCTCGGAGAACCACACCCCCGTCGCCGTCATGCAGGCCCAGGGCTCGGTGCTGACCAACAAGTACGCCGAGGGTTACCCGGGGCGCCGGTACTACGGCGGCTGCGAGCACGTTGACGTGATCGAGCAGCTGGCCATCGACCGGGTCAAGGAGCTGTTCGGCGCCGGTTTCGCCAACGTCCAGCCGCACTCCGGTGCGCAGGCGAACGCCTCGGTGATGCACGCCCTGATCAAGCCCGGCGACACGATCCTGGGCCTGAACCTGGCCCACGGCGGGCACCTGACCCACGGCATGAAGATCAACTTCTCCGGCAGGCTCTACAACGTGGCCGCCTACGGCGTCTCCGAGGAGGACCACCGGGTCGACATGGCGGAGGTGGAGCGGCTGGCGCACGAGCACCAGCCGCAGCTGATCATCGCCGGCTGGTCCGCCTACCCGCGCGAGCTCGACTTCGCGGAATTCCGCCGGATCGCCGACGCCGTCGGGGCGTACCTGATGGTGGACATGGCGCACATCGCCGGCCTGGTGGCCGCCGGCCTGCACGCCAGCCCGGTGCCGCACGCCCACGTGGTCACGTCCACCACGCACAAGACGCTGGCGGGCCCGCGTGGCGGCATCATCCTGACCAACGAGGCGGACATCGCCAAGAAGATCAATTCCGCGGTGTTCCCCGGCCAGCAGGGCGGGCCGCTCGAACATGTCATCGCGGGCAAGGCCGTGGCGTTCAAGGTCGCAGCCTCCGAGGAATTCGCCGACCGCCAGCAGCGCACGCTGGCGGGCGCACGGATCCTGGCCGAGCGGCTGTCGCAGCAGGACGTCGCGGAGAAGGGCATCACGGTGCTGACCGGCGGCACGGACGTGCATCTGGTCCTGGTTGACCTGCGCAATTCCGAGCTGGACGGCCAGCAGGGCGAGGACCTGCTGGCGGCCATCCACATCACGGTGAACCGCAACGCGGTGCCGTTCGACCCGCGGCCGCCCATGGTCACCTCCGGCCTGCGCATCGGCACGCCGGCGCTGGCCACCCGCGGCTTCGGCGACGAGGCGTTCCGCGAGGTCGCGGACATCATCGCCGAGGCCCTCATCGCTGGGCCGGCCGCTGACCTGTCCGGCCTGAAGGACCGGGTGGAGGCACTGGCCCAGGCGCATCCGCTCTACCCGGACTTGGCACCGGTTTCCACGCCCATTGAAGGGCGCTGAGGAGCCATCATGGCCGTAGGCGTCTTCGACCTCTTTACCGTGGGCATCGGCCCCTCCAGTTCGCACACCGTCGGCCCGATGCGGGCGGCCGCGGTCTTTGCCGGTGAACTGGTGTCACGCGGCATGCTGGACCGGGTCGCCGGGCTGCGGGTGGACCTGTACGGATCCCTCGCGGCCACCGGACGCGGCCACGGCACGTTCACCGCGGTGATGCTCGGGCTGGAAGGTTTTCAGCCCGAGCAGATCCTGCCGGACGACGTCGAAACCCGGCTGGCAGAGATGGCCTCGACCGGCGAGCTGCAGCTGTGCGCGCGGGTCGAGGGCTCGGCCGGCCTGATCCTGGATTACCGGGTCGAGGACATGGTGCAGCATCCGCTCACCGTGCTGCCCCGGCACACCAACGGGATGAAATTCCAGGTGACCGACGACGCCGGCGCCGTCCTTCACGAGGCGACGTTCTTTTCCGTGGGCGGCGGCTTCGTGGTCCGCGACGGCGAGGAAGGTGCGGCGGCCCGGGAGCCGGATGCCACCCAGGAGCCCCTCCCCTACCCCTTCCGGACGGCGGCGGAACTGCTGGAACACTGCCGCAACACCGGCCTGGGCATCAGCGACATCATGATGCTCAACGAGAAGGCCTCACGCTCCGAGGCGGAGATCCGTGCCGGCCTGATCCACATCTGGCAGGTGATGGAGGACTGCAAGGACTCCGCCATCAGGCGCGAAGGTGTCCTGCCCGGCGGGCTGAACGTCCGCCGTCGGGCCCCGGCCTGGCATGAGCGGCTGCGCAAGGAGGACAAGGACCGGGACCACAAATACTGGCAGGAATGGGTCAACCTGGTGGCCCTGGCCGTGAACGAGGAGAACGCCTCGGGCGGCCGCGTCGTCACCGCACCGACCAACGGAGCGGCCGGCATCATCCCCGCGGTCATGTTCTACGCCACGCACTACGCGCCGGGCATGGACAAGGCGACGCAGGCGGACAAGGAAGACGTCATCGTGAAGTTCCTGCTGGCGGCCGCCGCCGTCGGGGTCCTCTACAAGGAGCAGGCCTCCATCTCCGGCGCCGAGGTCGGCTGCCAGGGCGAAGTGGGCTCCGCGTCCTCCATGGCCGCAGCGGGACTGGCCGAGGTGATGGGCGGCAGTGCCGCGCAGGTGGAAAACGCCGCCGAGATCGCCATGGAGCACAATCTGGGGCTGACCTGCGACCCGATCGGCGGCCTGGTGCAGATCCCCTGCATCGAGCGCAACGCCATCGGCGCCGCCAAAGCCGTGAACGCGGCCAAGATGGCACTCTGGGGCGACGGCACGCACCGCGTCTCGCTGGACGAAGTCATCATCACGATGCGCGAAACCGGCAAGGACATGAGCTCCAAGTACAAGGAAACCGCGATGGGAGGCCTGGCCGTCAACGTCGTCGAATGCTAGGCCTGCCCGGTCCGGCTAAGCCCCGCGGGAGCCGGTATTGCGCCCCCGTATTCACTGTCCCTTTTCGGTGTGGCCCTTGATGTCGATCAGGTGCTCCTCCATGGCATCGAAGGCCCCGTCGCCGTCGCGCGCCAAGACAGCCTCAAAAATGCGGCCGTGCCACATCACAGAGCTCCGGACGCGTTCCAGCGTCAGGAATTCGTCGGCACGCGAGGGGGCCATCAGGTCATTGGACATCGCCAACAATTCGGTCAACAGCGGGTTCAGGGACAGCCGGGCCAGTTCCGCGTGGAAATCCAGATCGAGTTTTCTTAATTCCGCGTTCGAGGGCTGGGAGCGGGCCGCTTCTTTGGTGGCCGCATCGAGGATCGACCGCAATTTGGACACCTGGCCACGCGCCCTGATGGCCGCCCGCTTGGCGATCCCCGGTTCGATGACAAGGCGGAGATCCATGACGTGATTCATCGGGTCTCCGGCACCAGTGCTGCCGGCCAGCGACGAGGAGCCGAAGGCCAAAAGCGGTTCGTCGGCTACGTAGGTGCCGCTGCCGGGGCGGCGATACAGCAGGCCGACAGCCTCGAGCTCGCGCAGGGCTTCCCGCACCGTATTTCTGGACAAGCGGTAATTCTCGGCGATTTCCCGTTCGCTCGGAAGTTTAGCTCCGGGGCTCAGGGTCCCGTCCTCAATCCGAGTTCGAATTGCCTCGGCGAGAACGTCTACGCGATCGCTGAATACCAATAAGGGCTCCTGCCTCAGGCTGCGCATATTCGTCCTCTCTATGGGTACCGGTTAGCGGGTTTCCCCCTGACCGCACAAGTTCCGGCAATTAAAAGTGTATTTCGCGGCCCCACACCTTGTGGTTTAGTGACTCACCTCACTATGCTACCCAAAGTGGTCCAACCACCCTACCGGTTCTGTGAACTAGCAGAGGAAGCCCCAGCAATGAATCAAGCAGCAATCTCAACGCCGCACCACCTGGCCACGGAGGCCGGGTGGGCTGTTCTTCAGTCAGGCGGAAGCGCGGTCGACGCCGCCATCGCCGCGGCCGCCGTCCTGTCCGTCGTCTACCCGCACAACTGTTCCATCGGCGGCGATCTGGTGGCGCTGGTGAAGGAACCCGATGCAGAGCCTGAGTGCGTGCTTGCCGTAGGCCGTGCCCCCGGTGCCGGCCGCCTGGCGGACATGAGGGATCGGTTTGGCGAGAAGATGCCTGCCCGGGGACCGGCGACCCTCACGGTTCCCGGAGCCCCCGCCGGCTGGCAGCACCTGCATGAGCGGTACGGACGGCTGGCGCCCTCGACCCTTCTCGAAAGGGCGGCCGAACTCGCCGGCGGCTATCAGCTGTCCCGGTCGGTGACGATGGCAGCGGTCAAAGCAGCAGCTGCCGGCGGAATAAGTGCCGACCTGGTCTCCGCGTTGTTTGGTTCCTCGTTTGAGCCGGGCAAGCGCGTGTCGAACCCGGCGCTGGCGGAAACGCTGCGCCGCATGGGTTCGGAGGGGTTTCAGGAGTTCTACCGGGGCACGACGGGCGAGTCACTGCTCTCGTTCATGCAGGGCCACCGCGCCGAATTCAGTGCCGACGACTTCGCATCGGTCGTCCCGGTCACCGCCGCGCCGCTGTCACACCGCGGCGAAAGCCACACCGTGTACACCAGCCCGCCACCCACCCAGGGCTTCGCACTGATCCGGCTGCTGGAGAACCTTTCCGCGGCCACGGGCCACGCGGTGACCTCGCCGGATGTCGTCGAGGCCATGCAGGTCAATGCCCGGATCTGCAACCACCTCCGGGACAACATCCTCAGCGAAGACTCCGAACCGTACTTCTACCGCGATTACGGCCTGGAGGACCTTCCGTCATCCGGGACTCCCGCACTCGCCTCGGCCCGGGCCGACGGAGACACGGTCGGAATTTCGTGCGTGGACAGCACGGGATTGAGCGTGTCCTGGATCCAGAGCCTGTACTCGGCCTTCGGCTCGTACCTGATGGATCCGGCTACCGGCGTCATCCTGCAGTGCCGGGGCTCTATGTTCTCGCTGAACGACTCGCAGCCGAACGCCTTCCGGGGCGGAGCCATGCCGCCGCACACGCTGATGCCGGTCATGGTGACCGACGAGCACGAACGCATCCGCTACATCCAGTCGACCATGGGCGGCAAAGCCCAGCCGCAGATCCACGCCCAGGTGTTGCTGAGGCAGTGGGCGGGCGAATCGCCGGCGTCTGCGCTGCTGGGCCCGCGCTGGATGATCGTGCAGGACGACCAGGGTGCCGATGTGGCTGTCATTGAGCAGTCCGTGGATGCCGGGACGCGGGAGCACTTGGCGGACAGTCTCGGCCGGACCCGCATGGAGCCGGACTTCACCGACGGGCTGGGGCACATGCAGCTGGTCACGGTGGATTCCGCCGGCGCTCCGGTGGCGGCCAGCGATCCCCGATCGGACGGATCCGGACGCTACGGACCGCTCGGATGACGCTGACGGAAAGGCGTCCGGCAAAGAGTGCCAGGCGCGGCTGGCTGCTTCCCGATCCGCTCCTCTTGACGGTGCTCTCGTTCGGCACGGGCTTCCTGGATGCCCTGACCTACCTCGGACTGGACCGCATTTTCGGTGCCAACATGACCGGAAACCTGATTCTGGTGGGGATCGGACTGAGCGGGGACTGGGCCGAATTGATCCACCCGCTGGTCGCCCTCCTCGCGTTCTGCGTCGGATGCATGGTGGCGGGCTTGTGCAACAGGCTGCTGGAGGCAAAGAAGCGGGGATCCCCGGCCCCACGGATGCTGTTCCTCACCACCGGGGTGCTCCTGGCCGTGAGCACCGCCCTCGCTTTCATGAATGGGGGTGGATCTTTGGGACTGGTCATCACCGCCCTCATCGGGGTGGCCATGGGTTGCCAGAGCCTCGCCGCGAGACTTCTGGCGGTCCCCGAGATCAACACCGTGGTCGTCACCTCCACCCTCTCGCAATTCTTCGCCGAGGCCGGAGCGGGCCGAACCTGGCGCAAACGGCGTGTTTCGGCACGCCAACTGGCAGCCGTTGGAAGCATGCTGGGCGGCGCCATCGTCGGTGCGGCCGTCGTACCCTTTGCCGGCCTCACGGCCCTCGCCGTTCCCACCGCCCTGGTTCTCCTGATGGCTATTTTCTGCCGGCGACTGGAACCCCAGGCGTCCTGACACCTGCCCGCTGCGAGCCCGATCGAGAAAGGGGAAAGAACCAGAGGCTGCCCTGACGGAACAAGCCTCACGTCGATTGCACCAATTCTTCCAAGAACAGGAAATCCAAATGTCTGAGTACAACGCGCCAACCGGAGCGGTGAACCACGCCGACCGGATTGACGACGACGGCGGCAAGCCCGCCAAATGGAAAATTGTCGGCCCCGGGCTCGTCGTAGCGGCCACCGGCGTGGGGGCAGGGGACATGGTCGCCACCCTGGTGGCCGGCACCCAATTCGGTTACCAGCTCTTCTGGGCCGTCATCGTCGGTGTCGTCATGAAAATCGTCCTGGTCGAAGGCGCCGGACGCTACACCCTGGCCACCGGCAAGACCATCTTCGAAGGCTGGCTGACGCTCGGCCGCTGGACCACCTGGTACTTCGGCCCTTACATCATCATCTGGGGCTTCGTCTACGGCGCCACCGCCACCTCCGCGGCAGCGCTGCCGTTGGCCGCCATGTTCCCGGTGCTCCCGCTGTGGGCGTGGGCCATCCTGAACAGCCTGGCTGGCTTCGTCATGATCTGGTTCGGCAAATATGCCACCTTCGAGAAAATCACCGCAGTGCTGGTCGGCATCATGTTCGTCACCGTCGTGGGCCTGGCCATCATTGCCGTTCCCAACATCCCCGAAATGCTCAAGGGGCTGATCCCCTCGATCCCGGCCGAAGGCGGCCTCCTGTCCACCCTGGCCCTCGCCGGCGGCGTCGGCGGCACCATCACGCTGGCAGCCTACGGCTACTGGCTGCGTGAAAAGGGCTGGTACACCCCCAAGTGGATGCGTGTCATGCGCATCGATAACTCCATGGCCTACGTCATGACCGGCATCTTCGTCATTGCCATGCTGATCGTCGGCGCGGAGGTCGTCCGCTCGGCCGGAGTCTCCATCAGCGGGAGCGATGAAGGCCTGCTGGATCTGGGCAACGTCCTCAACGATCGCTACGGCGAGGTCGTCGGCACCACCTTCCTGATCGGCTTCTGGGCGGCGTCGTTCTCCTCCATCATCGGCGTCTGGAACGGTGTGTCCCTGATGTTTGCCGACTTCTGGGGCCACATGCGCAAGAAGCCCTCCGGCCATCCGGACACCCGCATTGGGGGCAAGTACTTCAAGTTCTATGTGCTCTGGCTGACTTTCCCGCCCATGCTGCTGTTCATCATGGGCAAGCCCATCGCGCTGATTTTGGCCTACGGCGTCCTCGGCTCGCTGTTCATGCCGTTCCTTGCCCTGACCCTGCTCGGCCTGCTCAACGGCAGCCGCGTGCCCAAGGCGTGGGCCAACCGCCTCCATACCAACATCGCGCTGGGCATCTGTGCCGTGCTGTTCGGCGTTCTCGGTATCCAGCAGCTGGTCAAGTCGGTCGCCCCGCTCTTCGGCGGCTGACACCCAGGGTGAGGTGGCTCAGCGGCTGCCCAGCCCCGCCGGCGCGTCCTTGAGGATAGCCGGCCTTGGCCGCCACTGCAGTCCCGAGGCAAGGACGCCTCGGCAGCCATGGGGAGAAGTTATAGGTCCGGAAGGCCCGCAACGTCGCGGGCCTTCCGTCTTCCCTTGGTGGATGCTCCGGCAGCTGGTTGTTCGGATCGCACCGCCGTTTGCCGGTCAGGCCAGCCAGCGCCGCCAGCGTGACTGCTCTGGTTCCGGCGTTGGTTCCGGCTCCGGCTCCTCGCCCAAGGCCAGCGCGGCCTCGACGATGTCGTCCTCGGTGAGCGTCATGACGGCCTCACGATCGAGCGCATCGAAACTTTGTTCCCCGTCCAGCGACAGCCGCAGCGCCTGGCGGTTGAGCGCCTGCTCGAACAGCGTGCGGGCGAACCGTGCATTCCCGGAGTCCTCGCCTGCGTGGAGCCCGGTAAAAATGCGGCGCAGCATCTGGTCCGCACCCGGTTCCAGCGTGTACTCGTGTTGGGCCAGCATCCGGTGGAAGATCGTCAGGAGTTCGTCGATGGAGTAGTCGGGGAACGTGATCTCGCGGGCGAATCGGGATCGCAGTCCGGGGTTCGAGAGCAGGAAGGACTCCATCAGTTGCGGGTACCCGGCCACGATCACGACCAGGCGGTGGCGGTGGTCCTCCATCCGCTTGAGCAGGACCTCGATCGCCTCGGGGCCGAAGTCCGCCCGGCCGTCGTCCGGGGCCAGCGCGTAGGCCTCATCGATGAACAGGACGCCGTCCAGCGCCCGCCGGATCACCCGGTCCGTCTTGATGGCGGTCGCGCCGACGTACTGCCCCACCAGGCCCGAACGGTCGACCTCGACCAGGTGGCCTTTCTGCAGTAGACCGACCGCGCGGTACATCTCGGCCAGGAGCCGCGCCACGGTGGTTTTGCCCGTGCCCGGGTTTCCGAGGAACACCAGATGCTGTGATGTGGCCACCTCCGGCAGTCCGTGCGCCTTACGGCGGGCCTGGACCTGGAGCAGTGCGACGAGGGCCCGCACCTGTTCCTTCACGGTCCCCAGTCCGACCAGCGTGTCGAGCTCGGCCTGCACCTCGGACAGCGGCCGGGCCGGCCCGGGCCTCGCACCGATGCGATCGCCGACCAGATCGTCGACGCGCTCCGAACCGTGCAGCTTGAGCTGATCGGCCAGATGGCCGATGGTTTCGCGCAGGTCGTCGAGCGGATTGCGGCTGGCAGCCATGCATCCACTGTAGTACCCGGTTCCCGGCCGGGGTGGGGTTAGCCACACTAGTATCACCCCGTTACCTTCTGGCCGCAGTTCACGCGACACAGGACTCTCCGTTGGATGATGCGGGCACTGGCCGGAGAACAATGAGGAGACTGTCCCTTCCGATCAACGGGGGAAACCCTGGACGCAGGTCGTCCGTAGTTCGCAAGCTGCCAACGACCTGCCATACAAGTCTCCGTTATGGAGGAGCATGGTTATCCGAGTTCTAGGGTCGCCGCCCTTCCCTGCTCAGGGCCCCACCCTGCGCACTCGGCCTGACTGTCTCGTAAGCCGGTCCTCGACCGCGACACTGATGAGCGAGAACTATGCATGCCTGTGAATGGCGCCAGCGAGATGGAATTCATGTTCCGCCAGGGCTCGTGAATGTCCCGTTGGAGGATGCTTCTTCGAGGCACCTGTCCGGACATACTCACGGTTATCGGCCCTTAAAAACGGGCAGAGGGAGTGGCTGCTCAAGGGCTCCGCGACTTGGAGGAGAGTGCTGGTCTGGACTCAGCGCGTGAAGGTGCGCGCCGGGGCGGCCCAGGGTTAAAAGCCGATTTGGAAGCATCGCTGGTCGCGATCATTAGATGACCCTGGCATACTCCCTCGGCGAAATCCCATCGCGCCGCTAGTCGGACTGGTCCAGTCAATGATTGCCCCGTCATCAGGGGACCTGCAGGATCTGGGTTCAGGCGAGTTTGGTTACCTGGTAAGTGTGGCCGGCCGCACGGAGTCGCTGCATGAGCACGTTGCCGAGTGCAGTGGCCGGTGTTAGCGACCCTTTCGCAGTCGGCAGCCGGTCACCGTCGAGGGCAAGAGCGAGTGCAGTCTCCCCTGCCATCACGGCGGTGGCGGCATAGCCGGGATCGCCGGGGCCAGCAGCAATCGCCTGGTATCGGTGCCCGTTCTCGGCGCGGGCGGTTACCTGGGAGTGGAACCAGCCCGCGCGCTGCGTGCTGGTGCTCGGACCCGAACCTGGTGACGGAAGACAGCGGTCGAGCACTCCCCGGGTCGGCGGGAACGCCATCGCGCCCGTGAATGCCCGGAGCCCGAGTGCCATTGCCCTGGCGATGACCGCTCCTGCCGGTCCGCGGGCTACCCCCATCACCTCGCCGTACTGAAGGGAGCGGCCGTAGGCCCAACCCTGCAATGCGTTGCTGCGGCGCACTATCCGAGTGTTGACCGCGGCCATGATGAAAGGCGCGGTCCAGGTGCCGTCATCGGAACGGCGCACAGGACCGGCGTCAGGAGGCTGTTGTGTCGTCGGCTCCCGTGTGCGGTCGGGGCTCAGAGCGTAGGGGTCCGCGGCCAATGACCGCAGGGCGGTGCTCCATCGCATCGCGTCGAGCTGCCCGCGCATCGACTCGAGCGTGCCTCCGCTGATGCCGCCCTTGGCCGTAGCGACGAGTTGGACCTCGACCAAACCGCCAGCGCCATCGGCTTCTGCTGCCTGATGAAGCAGCAATACAGCGAGGTCGGACGGCACGGAGTCGTAGCCGCAGGAGTGCACGATCCGGGCCCCGCTCGTCCTGGCCAGAGCGTCGTAGCGATCGATCGCCTCCCGGACGAAGGACACCTCACCCGCGAGGTCGGCGTAGTGGGTACCGGCCCGTGCGCAGGCGTCGACGACAGGTAATCCGTGTTTCATGTATGGACCGACGGTTGTGAGAAGCACGCGCGTGCCCGCGGCCAGGGCAGCGATCGAGTCCGCGTCCTCCGAGTCGGCTTCGATGAGGGCCCATCCGTGTGCCGCGACCGGCAACTGCGACCGAACCGCCTCGAGTCTGGATTTCGACCGGCCCGCGAGTCCGACTCGCATGCCGGCCGGTGCATGCTCCGCGACGTAGCCGGCGATCAGTCGGCCAACGAAACCCGTCGCTCCGTAGAGAACGAGGTCATGTTCCCGGGATGAGTTGTCCATAACTGCAGCCTTTCACAGCGGCAACTCCAAGCTGACACACGGCTCCTTGCTTTGGTCCTCGGGTACCGTGAGTGGTCCTGCTTGGGAGACTGGCTCGCGTTCCGTGTGTTGCCAGTTCAGGTACACCCCAACCTGACGTCAGGAAGATAGCTGAAAGACGTCAGGTTAGAGTTCAAATCTCCGATCTCTGACGCCTTGAGGCCAAAGTCCTCAATTTCACTCTGACACCTCAAGGGTCAGGGACTGGGCGGCGGGAGTCTCCTCACACACCGTCCCAATAGCCGGTCCTTGACCGCTACATGGAAGAGACGCCCCCCGCGGAAGATCCTGTGAATCACAGCGCTAATGGGCTACCAGGGCTACGCCGGCCCTCCCGTCAAGGCCAGAAGAAACTACACAACCAACAACTAAAAACCACCAAAGGGGGTCAATCTTCAATCAGCAAAAAGGGGTCAAAATTCAGCCGGCGTTGACAGGCGATCTCAAATGGTTCTTCGATTGCGCCTACGCGGGCATTTTTGAGGAGTTCAAGGCGAACCGTTGACTCCTGACCACGCCTGGACCATAGTGTCAGTACATTGATGTTGGTAACACCCTCAGCGTGGAGGCAACGTGTTAACTGAAATGTCACTTAAGGAATTCGTCCTCAAGACTTCCTCCAACAGCCCAACTCCGGGTGGCGGGAGCATCGCCGCTCTGGCGGGTTCACTGGCCGCAGCGCTCTCGACGATGGTAATTCGACTCACGACTGGGAAAAAGTACTTCGCCGAACTTCCACCCTCGGAGCAGCAGGACTTACGGGACGCTCTGGAATCGCTTTTTGGCCTAAGCCAGGAGTTGCTCCAATCTGTGGCGGCGGACGCCGCCTCTTTCGATGGAGTAATGGCAGCATTCCAGATGCCGAAAGATACTGAGGAACAAGTATCGGCAAGAAAAGAAGCCATTCAGGCGGGATATCGATCGGCCGCCTCGGTGCCCCTCGACACCGCAACAAAATGCCTACAAGTCCTGAAAATTTCCGTTCTGATCGCAAAGAACGGAAACCCTGACGCGGTCACAGATGCAGCCACTTCGGCGCTCATGGCTCACGCGGGCGTTCAAGGTGCCCTGTACAACGTCCGCATCAACATGAAATCCATTCGAGATGAAGCACATGTCGTTACGTTACGCCGAGAGGCGGAGACCATCGACGCAGAAGCCCAAATGCTCTCAGACGAGATTCTTGCGATATGCGAGGCACGCCTCTCACAAGCATGAGGGACGACCATAACCCAGTACCCTACCCCCCCTTCCAAGAGGAGACCCCTACCGTGTCCCAGTACATTCTGACCGACCCCAACTTCAGCGAAGGTGCAAACGAGGAGGTGATTGAGGCCATCATGGACTGTTTTCGCAATCGCGAGGGAGTCAAGTTGATCGGCTATGAGCCCGATGCCGACTTCGGAAGACTGCCGGCCGAAGTTCTCGGGCGTCCCGAAGCTGTTAAAGAGGCGCTTCTCGATGCTGCAGCTAAAGCATACGAACTCATCGACATGAATCAGTACACTGGCCGCCATCCGCATATCGGGGCGTTTGACACCATCGAAATCTATAACGCCAAGGGCTTGAGCGACGAGGAAATAGTAGCTTTCGCGGATGACCTTGGGAACGAACTCTTCGCCCGATACGGAGTCCCTATATATTTTACTGGAATGAATGCAACCAAGCCTGAGAACGAGGGGTTGACCTTCATCCGGAAGGGAAACTACAAGGGCGCTAAGGCGGACATACCAGGCGATCCGGACCGCAAGCCTGACTTAGGCCCGGCAAAATTGCACGAGACTGCTGGTGCAACAATCGTTGGTGCGCTTAAGGACCACGACGCCTACTTCAACGTCCTTCTGGACACCCAAGACTTGGACATCGCGAAGAAGCTCGCAAGCGCGGTGCGCTATAAGACCGGCGGTTTTACCAATATTCAGGGCGTCATCGGGCTTCCTCAGACGCACCGCCGTACCAAGAAGGAGGTTGTGATGGTGTCCTGTGAAATCACCGACCCCTTGAGCCTCCCGCTTCACCGCGTCTTCAACCTTCTCAGAGACGAGGCCGCACGATACGGCGTCCGTGTCATTGCTGGTCAGGTCTGCGGCACTATTAGTGCTGAAGTCCTGGTTCAGACTGCGGAGTGGTACCTGCAACTCGAGGGCATCAACGGGCCTTGGGACTACAAGACCCAGGTCCTGGAGAATCACATCCTCGAACTGGACTAGTTCGGCTGCAATTCGGGGGTTACACGTCGACTGGCGTGTCGTCCCGTTGTCCTTTGATCGCGAAGCCCGTCGAAACGCCCCATTCACTTATTCATGGCCCGAGAGGACCGAGAGTTGTGAGCAGCCCCTCCGCTTCCGCCCGAGAACGCCAAAACCCCCGCCGACCTCCGGGCGCGGCCACGCACGGCATGAATCGAGCACTACGGTGGCCGCACGTTGTGTTCATGGTGATGGGAGCGCCTGCCCTAGTTCTTTTCAGCATGGGTGGAATCTCGACCCTTGTTGGCCCTGTCGCTCCGCTGGTCTGGACTATTTCGATCATTTTTGGGTTCGTCCAGTCGATTGCTTACGCAGAGTTCGTTGGAATGCATCCCAACAAGTCGGGCCAGACATCCAATTACGCTACTACGGCATGGTTTCGGTACGGCAAAGTGGCGGCTCCGCTAGCTATATGGGGGAGCTGGCTTGCATGGGCACCCATCATCGCTATTGGGAGCGGTCTTGCTGCCGGATACTTCTTGTCAATTTTTGTACCCGACACGCATCCGTGGCGCGCCTGGAGTCTGGACCTTCTCGACCTCGACTGGGTCTTGGAGGGACTCACGGTAAGAATCGATTTGCAGTTCTTAGTCGCTTTTGTCATCATGCTGGCAATCTGGCTAATTCAGCGTGCTGGAGTAGAGAATTTCTCGAAAGCTCAAATTGTTTTCGCGCTTGGCGGCATACTGCCACTTCTTGTGGTTGTACTAATCCCTCTGTTTTTAGGGCGTTTCGACGCTGACAACTTCGTGCCCTACGTTCCACTCTCAGGGAGTTGGAACGTGCTTGGCGTACATACATTCATTGGCGCACTATTCTTGGCCGCGTGGTCGGCTTATGGGCACGAAACCGCTGCGAGTTACATGGGTGAGCTGAAAGAACCTAAACGTGATGGTCCGCGAGCTATCATTTACGCCGGATTGGTTGCCTTGGCTGTTTACATTTCAGTCCCCCATATGTTTCAAGGGGTGCTGGGTACGGAGCGGATGACAGATCCCACCATTGATGCGGGCACTGGCGTTGGTCGTGCTCTGGCCAGCATGGTGACCACAAACGATGTCTTCCTTAGCATCATCGTCGTGATGTTGATGGTGACGTTAGTTATCGCGGGTATGACGGCCATCGGGGGGACCTCCAGGACATCATACCAGGGCTCAAAAGACGGCTTTTTCCCACGCTATTTGAACCACACGAATGCACGACAAGTGCCAACTCGTTCCATGTTAACAGACCTAGTTTTCGCGACCGGCCTGCTCATGGTGTCAGACTATCTATTTGTTCTCTCTATTTCCGCCGTCAATTACGTTCTGTCGCATTATTACAATTTGAATGCAGCATGGATCCACAGGGTCGACAATCCAAATGCGGACCGTTCGTTTAGGGCTCCGACTTGGATTATAGTGGTTGGCACCGTTTTGGCTTTTGTTAATACGTTTTTGATTGGAGCCGGTGCAAATTTGTGGGGATCGAATGTTCTTCTTATCGCGCTTTGCATCCATTTTCTGATTATTCCAGTGTTTCTTTATAGGCATTATGTTCAAGATAAGGGTGTATTTCCGCCAGAAATGTACGAGGACCTAGTTCCCGTGGGAGCTACAGAACTCCCGCCCAAGCGCGCCGGGATATGGCCGTTTGTGGCGCTCGCAGGCGGCGCAGGCTCAATGGCCTTCGGGTACCTACTCTTCTATGTCTGGCTGTAAAGACGGGACCGGTGCCGGGCGCCTCCTCTCAGTCTCGGCTGGCGAAGCGGTACAGGATGACCGCGACCTCTCCGCCG
Organism: Arthrobacter sp. Y3225116; assembly: GCF_059091245.1. NCBI lineage: Bacteria > Bacillati > Actinomycetota > Actinomycetes > Micrococcales > Micrococcaceae > Arthrobacter > Arthrobacter sp. Y3225116. The sequence goes on along the minus strand of NZ_JBNHGL010000004.1, from coordinate 43,405 downwards.
GTGATGGTGCGTCCCGGACGGTATGACCCGTCCGCGTACCCACGATAAGAGTTAAGAAACCCGTTCGCCCAAGGGCATTCGACAGTGGCATGTCTGGACAGTCCCGTAAGCTGGTCTCCCGCGTATACCCCGCCCGCAAAAATGCCCGGTGAAGGTAGCCCAATCGCTACAGTTGCAGCTATGAGTGCGCACATCATCGGCTAACGCGAGTATCGACCAACGAGCAGGACCTCACCTCCCACCGAAACGGGCTGGCTGCGTTGGGTGTGCCCGAAAACAGGATCTATACCGACCACGGGTTCACCGGCACCAACCGGGACCAACCCGGCCTCCGTGAAGCCCTCGCCGCGGTCGGCGCCGGCGACGCCCTGGCCATCACAAACTCGACCGGCTCGCCCGCCCCCCTGTCCGATGCCCGCGACATCGTCGAAGAACTCACGAAGAAGAACGTGAAGCTGAGCATCGGCGGATCCATTATTGACCCGACCGACCCGGTCGAAGGGATGCAGGTCGCCAAAGCCAAAGGCCGACTCCGCGGCAAACAGCCTAAACTCTCCAAAAGCCAGGAAGCCCACCTCGTCTCCCTATTTAAGGGAGGTCAACACACACCGCCGAGATCGCCGAACTCATCAAGGTCGCCCGGAGCACCGTGTACCGCATCGTCCAGCGGACCCCGTAGACAATGTCAGCATGCGGGTCGCCCAGACCGGGTCCTTGGCCCGGCCCCGCCGGCCCTTGATCTCCTGGGTCAGGCACTGCCGAACGTCGGTGAGCATGCAGTTTCTGAGGGCGACCAGATGGAAATGGCAGGAACGGCTGGCGACGATGCTGGAATCAGGGCATCTGACACCGGTTGAATTCCAGCAGATGAAGAAACAGATCTTCGACTCACAACGTTGATGCCTCCCGAGCGCCGATATTGTGATGCCCTACCCACCGTTTTCAACATCTGGCACTGGATCCACAAGGATTCCACGCCGCTGCTCAACATCATCACGCCGTCCAGTTACGTGGGGCTGGGCGTCACCGCGGCGGCCCTGTGCATCTTTACCGCCACGTACATCCTGCTGGCCGGGTGGCAGCCGAAGACGTGGAACGTCAACCAGGTCAGGAACAGGTAATGGCAGAGGAACACCCCGAAGGAGGCGTTCGACACTGGATTAGCGTCCGGCCCAGCCAGCTGGCGTACCGACGCGGGCGCTGATCTGGGTGAAGTTTTCCATAGCCACCATCGGCTCCTTCGCCCTGACCCTGCTGGCGCTGCGGACTCCGGTGGTGCGGCGCCAAGCCGGGGCCGAGGAACCACCCCGGTCGTTCTTCGGTCCGGGCCGGAGGACCCTTGGTGGCGCTAGAAGAGTCCGGTGATCACGCCGTCGTCCACGTCCATCCGGCCCGCCGCCGGCTCCTTCGGCAGACCAGGCATGGTCATCACGTCGCCCGTCAGCGCGACGATGAAGCCCGCGCCGGTCTTGGGGATCAGGTCGCGCACCGTGATGCTGAAACCGCTGGGGGCGCCCAGGAGTGAGGGGTCGTCGGTGAAGGAATACTGCGTCTTGGCCATGCATACCGGCAGTTTGCCCCAGCCGTTCGCCTCGATTTCGGCCAGCCGCTTGCGGGCCGGACTGGTGAATTCCACATGGTCCGCGCCGTAGATCTGCTGGGCGATGGTCTCGATCTTTTTCTCCACTGTCTGGTCCAGGTCGTACAGCGGGGAAAAGAATTGTTGCTGCTGCAGCACCTGCGCCACTTTCGCGGCCAGCGCGTCGCCGCCGGTTCCGCCGCCGCCCTGAGCCCAGACATCGGCCACCGCCGCCTCAACACCCTTCTGCCGACACCAGTCCAGCACCCAGTCCAGTTCCTCCGGGCTGTCGGTGGTGAACTTGTTGATGGCCACCACCGGTGTGAGGCCGAACTTGGCAGCGTTGTCCACGTGGCGTTCGAGGTTAGCGATGCCGGCCTGAACGGCTGCCAGGTTGGATTCCTCCAGCTGGTCCTTGGGGATGCCGCCGTGCATCTTCAGCGCGCGGATGGTGGCCAGCACTACTATGGCCGACGGCGCAAATCCTCCGGCGCGGGCCTTGATGTCCATGAACTTCTCCGCGCCCAGATCCGAACCGAACCCGGCCTCGGTGACCACGACGTCGGCGAGCCTCCGGGCGGTCTGGGTGGCGAGCAGCGAATTGCAGCCGTGGGCGATATTGGCGAACGGGCCACCGTGCACAAAGGCAGGCGTGCCGGCGATGGTCTGCACTAGGTTCGGCTTGATCGCGTCCTTGAGCAGCATGGCCAGGGCACCCTGCACGCCCAGGTCAGCCACGGTCACCGGCTGGCGGTCATAGGTGTAGCCGACGGTGATGCGCGACAGTCGGGCCTTCAAGTCGGCCGGGCCCGACGCGAGGCAGAAAACAGCCATCACTTCGGAGGCCACCGTGATGTCGAAGCCCGCCTCCCGCGGCACTCCCTGCGTCGGCCCGCCCAGACCGATCACTACCTGGCGCAAGGCCCGGTCGTTCATATCCAGGACCCGTCTGAAGGTGAGCCGGCGCGGGTCGATGCCCAGGGCGTTGCCTTGGTAGATGTGGTTGTCCACCAGCGCCATCAACGCGTTGTTCGCCGAGGTGATGGCGTGGAAATCTCCGGTGAAATGCAGGTTGATGTCATCCATCGGGAGCACCTGCGAATAGCCGCCGCCGGTTGCCCCGCCCTTCATGCCCAGGATCGGCCCGAGCGACGGTTCACGGATGGCCACCATGGTCTTGTGCCCTGCCTTGGCCAGCGCATCCGCCAATCCCACCGTCAGCGTCGACTTGCCCTCGCCGGCCGGAGTCGGCGACATCGCCGTCACCAAGACCACCTGGCCGCGGGGTTCCTCGAAGCCCGCACCGAGCTTGGCCGGATCGATCTTCGCTTTATAGCTGCCGTAAAGTTCCAGCGCCTCCGCCGGGATTCCCACCTCCTCGGCAATCTCGCTGATGGGCCGCAAGGTAGCGCGGCGGGCAATCTCCAGATCGGTCAGCGGAGCCGGTGCAGACATCTTCGTCCTTCTTCCCTCGCATGGGTCATCAGGGCAGCAGTGCTGCCACAGCCAACGTATCAGCCGCAAACGCCCCCGTCACCGGTTGGGGCCGAAGCAAAACAGCGCGCGGGGTGCAACGTTTCCGCCCTGTTATGGGACGGCGCGTCCATGTGCCCGGACATCACCGCCCGCACGGCGTTCGGGCCTACTCGGATCAGCGCCCGAAAGCCGGAATTTCGGCTCCGGGGCGAGAGCTGGTTCGGCCTGATTCTGCCAGTCGCTATTTGCAATCAATGGTTGTCAAGTGTCGTCCGCTTGACGCTTGGCCCCGTTGCATCCATGCGGTAGAAGACGCTGGTGTTGGGAACACGATGGTGCTGCCATCCAGCTACAGGCTTTTCAGAATCTCGCTCTTCTTCGTCGCATTTTCAGCCTCTGTGATCAGCCCTTTTGTCTTGAGGCGGCCAGCCGCCCGGAACTGGATCGGATGCTTGACCATCTGCGGGAAGGGGACGAGGTGGTGGTCTGGAAGCTGGACCGGCTGGGCCGCAATACCCGGAACCTATTGGCCCTGATTGATGATCTAGAAGGACGGGCCGTGCACTTCAGGTCCTTGACTGAGGGCATCACCACCACGGGGGCCATGGGTCGGGCCATGCTCACCGTGATGTCCGCCTTCGCCCAGCTCGAACGCGACCAGTTGGCCGAACGGACCCTTGAAGGGGCGGTGGTGAGACCAGGGACGCCGTTAGCCATTATGAATTGCGTCTTTCACCCGAGCGATTACGTTTTCGAGTTGATAACCCGGGTGCACCTCGATGAGCCGGCAGCCGTTCTGTCTGCAGATGCCTAGCTTTTGGGCGTCTCGCTGCTGCTGAAGCTCGAACGCCTTGGCGCCGCCGAAGTACTTGACGGGCGTTGAATGCTGAACGCCCTGGTATTCGATTCCGATGTTGTGATCCGGGAGATAAATATCGAGGCTCTGTGGTGCTAGCCATCCTGGGCGCGCCTGAAGCACGACGCGCTCATCGGGGAATGCTGTCTGCACCTGGCGCAGGAGTGTCATCTCCGAAACCCATCCCTCTCCTACTCGAGGAATCTCAGCCTCGTCTCGAGCGATGTTTTCGGCATCGCGTGTGAGAGTCCGAAATAGAGCAAAAAGGAGCGCACCATGCCGACTCCAACGAACCCACGGGGCGGGCCAATCAATTGGCTCCTCATACTCGGGCCACTCCTGAAAAGCTTTAGGCGGTTCTCCCAGCGGGCTTTCCTTACGCGCTTTGGAGATGAGAGCCAGGACAGCGGCGCTTGGGATGCGCAGCACTACGTCGTCTTCGATGCTGGCCGCCACTTCAATGACAGAGCCGTCGGCAGTCATTCGTCGCCAAAAATTCTCCACGCGGCTTTTGCCATATGAACGATGGAATTCATCGAGGCGTGACTGAAGCGCGTGGAAAATCGCCTCGAGGTGACGGACGCCCTTCTTCGTGATTCCGTTTTCTGCCCACCTAAAAACTTGCATTGCCGTAAGTGGAGGGTGGTCGAGATGCGCCGCAAGTGATAGGTGGTGCGACGGGGTCACCCATGGGCCGAGTGCAGCGTAACCGGAAACAAAGTCACCCTCAACAAAGTAGAAGTCAGCCAACGCGGACTCCGCATAATAAGGTCGATCACCGCTACGGTATGCCATCACGAAAGACTCCAATATGCGTCGGGCTTCGATCGGGTTGGTCCGGCGCTCTTCCAACAGCTCGTGCACCAATACGGCCCCATATCCGGACTGCCCCTGCACGTCCACAGGGTCGCCGGCGAGCAACGAAGGGAGGAAGGTACGGTGGTAGAAAGATTTCTGCAGCCGATTCATCTCCGGTCGTTCCAGGCCGTAGTAAAACTTCGGCACTCGACGCGGTGCTTTTGGAGTGGATGCGGCCACGCTCTTGTCTTGCTCCATGGCGCTATTTTGCACGAGAGTCACTAAACTCACGGCGGACTTCGACGATTGTGACTGAATTCGTGTTCCAACAGCCGGAAGAGCTCTTCAGCACACAGTGAGACAAAGCCACCTTCGGAACTCAAACGTTCGGGTGGCCGTCAATAGACGGCCCTCCTGCCTTGGCAAACCGCCTTTGTTGAGGCGTTCCGCCAAGCTACATAAAGCTCTCTCATAGCCATGCTGAGCCTCAACCGCTTTCGTCGCACGTCAGTGGCCTTTGCTGACCGGCAGTACGGCGCGATCAGTAAGTGCAACGTTATAGTACAAAGCCAATGTAGATTCATCCTATGTCTGGCGACCAGGAGAAAAGTATTGACCGCATTCGGCAGCTGTGCAGTCGAAGGCGTGGGTGAGCGAACTTTTGCATCAGCTTCCGGAACCCTCACAGTTATTTCGCCGCTTCGACGCCGACAGCAGCTCTGACGGCGCAGCCCGTGACCGGTTTGAACAATTCGTTACTGACCTCGTCGCCACTCAATGGGACGACGCGACCACGGTCTCTGCACGGAATCACAACGACTGGGGTATCGACACGTTTGTCGGGGAGCTAGGAAAAGGTGAGGTTCGGGTTTGGCAGTCGAAGTACGTCCGTTCCTGGCAAGATGACGGCCCCCGAAGACAGGTCCGGGATTCGTTCACGTCGGCTCAGAGGCAGTCAGAAAAAGAAGGGCACCGGATTGTCGAATGGACCCTCGTCATTCCTGCGATTCTTCACCCGAAGGAGATGCAGTGGTTCTCTAATTGGGCGAGACGCATGACGAAGCAGACCGGAACGAGGGTAACTATCTGGCAAGGCGACAAACTTCGTCAACGGCTTATGAGCAGCGAAGCCTATGACGTACGCAGAGAGTATTTTCCATACACCCTCACGCAGCAGGTAGCCCAGGTTGCGTCGGTCCCTGAAGTAGCCTTGACCGACGACTACGCGGCATTCGATGACGCCTTATTCGTCCGGCAGCTCCATGAAGCCGGGTTCTCGGAAACCAGCGCCGCGTGCGGGATGTACTTCGCGACCGACGCACTACGTCGCGATCTGGAAGCGAAGGAATCCGTCACGGCGCTTCACGCCTTCCGCACCGTTCAGCTCAGCGTGCACGGGGTGTGGGAGACCCGATTCAACGAACATGTTTCGACCTGCGACGAAAATGGGAGGATGCTCCCCCTTTACGGCACCGTCATCCGCGAAGCGGCTACAGTCCCCGACGCTCCAGGCCTCGCTCTGCAAAGCGCGCATAAACAAGGTGCTGCGCACCTGCTCGTCGAGCAGCGCAAGGCAGGCTGGGTGAAGCACTGGCGGGAGGTCGCTGAATCCCATATCCCAGAGACTGCGATCGGCTCGACCGTACCCCATGAGAGCACCGCCGCCCCGACCGCTAACGCTGGCGGAGAGTTGATAGTCAATCGTTCCATTGAAGATGACTACCGCGTTGAGCCGGAGCTGCCACGCCAAGCGGAGACACCAGTGGAAGAAGGCGTCGACGCATGATGGGTGACGGTTCAAAGGCGGCCGATATGACTGTGCCGCCAGCGTTTGTGCCGGAAAATAATCGCACGTTTCGTTGTGCTCGTTTGCTTCTCCTTCTTGCCACCGCTAGACACGACGGCAGGCAAATTGCCTCTCTCGATCGGCTCGCTTACTACGAGTTCTTCGCAGACAACCCCTGGGTTGTCATCGATGGCGGAAGCAGCGGGGACGCGGCCGACGAGAACACTCTGATACTCGCGGGATTCTCGCGCACACAGCTGTCGTACGCCTCCACCGGGCAGCGATTCGTGTCTCGGAGGGAACGGATTCGCGGTGACCTTGCGCAGCTCGTTGCGTACGGCTTGGTCCATCTCGCCGATGCGCAGTTCGTCATTACCGAGCGGGGCCGAGGAATCGCCGAAAGCTTGCAATCCTCATACGCCGACGGGTTCCGGGCATCCGCAAGCGTTGTCCTCCGACGCCTTACACGGCTCTCGAACAAGCAACTGCAAGAGAACGTCGAACGTTGGCTGGGTCATTCATGGCTCCTACTCGACCTTCTCGACGGCGTTCGCGGGGCTGACGTGCCCACCGCTGTCTTTATGAACCAGGAAAGGAACTCGGCGTGGGTATCAGAGTGAAACGGCTGCGGCTCATGGGTGCGTCAGCTACTACACCCAGCTACGAGGTCTCCTTCCAGCCGGAAGGTGCCACGGACGGTTACCGTCCCCTCTCCATCATTGCCGGCCCGTCATTGACTGGTAAGACAACCATCGTCGATTTCATCGCCTACTGTCTCGGCGGCAACTACCTTCCCCCGCACGACGAGATACGCGCACGCGTACGCGGGGCACTTCTCGAACTGGACCTTGGGGATCAGCCGACCGTGATTGAGCGTACCGCCGCTGGATCCCCGTCCGAGTTCGCCACAGTCTGGCAGTCCGCATTTGAAAACATTGGGGACAGCGCCGAGCTCAGGCTTAATATTGAGCCGACCGGAGACCCATCAGGGTTGTCGCAGTTTGTTCTCGCATCATCGGGCCTCGACGGGGTGCGGCTGTCCGATTCAGTCATCAAGGACAGCACTGCGTCCGCAATGCTGTCCATTCGGGACGTTTTTCGGGTTCTGATAGTTACCAACGACCGCCTCGACTCGAAAAGTCTTGTTTACGAGCGCGAGCACTTCATGGTTAAGCAGAAATATCGCCAGACCATTGAAGTCATGTTCGGTGTGTACGACAACGAGGAAGCAGTCCTCGCGGAACAGCAGCGCCGTGCAGTTCAGCAACGCAACAGTGCACAGGCACGTCTCGAAGGCCTGATCATTAGCGCTGAACGAGACTACCCGGACGGCCTCGGTGCGTTGCAGAGCATCGTCGACCAGCAGTCGATCCTCATTGCGGAACTGAATGCCCAATTGCGCAACCTTGACGCAGAACGGCGAAGCACCGAGAGCGCTTCGGCGAACATGCGCCGGTCTCTCGACACGGCGCAGCGCCGCGCTTCGATGAAACGTGTGCAGGTTCGGGATCGCCAGTCGCTTCTCGATCGGCTCGATTCGCTCCGCAGCCAATATATAGACGACCGCCGGAAGCTAAACTTCCTCCTCGATGCAGAAGCATCGTTCGATCCTTTACGAGTGTCCCAGTGCCCGGCTTGCTTCAACCCGCTGGATCCGACACCATCCATAACGGATGGGAGTTGTTCCCTCTGTCAGCATCCTATTGATGCCGGGACGCCAGAGCCGATCGCGGCGAACTTCGAGGACTCTCCCCCTACGGGGGCATTAGCAGATGCGGCCGCCGACGCGAATGAGCTGGCGACAGGCGACCCTAACGGTACTCGGCTGATTCGTGCGGAGCTTCGTGCGGTGAAGTCCCGGCTCGTCAATCTCAACGACTACATGGCCCGGCTCACAGTCGACCATGCGGCGTTGGTGCGAGACGCCGCAAATGCGGAACGGAACGCAACCGAAGCGGCCGCAGCCGTGGACGCGATCGTCGCCAGCCCTGCTCCATGGCTGGCGCTACGAGATCGGCTCACGGACGACATCACGTCGGCGAAACTTGCTCGCCAAGCAGCGGAAAGTGGTGTGCGAGCATGGGAATGGGTAAATAAGAGCTGCTCTCTCGTGGAGTCGCTGCAGGGGGACGTGGACCGACTATCTCGGGCCCGCCGGAGAACCCGACCGGACCGCGACGCAATAGCACGGGCACTGTCCGACAGGTTCGCTGCTATCCTCGCCGACATCGGCTATCCAAAGCTCAGCAATGCGTACATCGGAGAAGACTTCATCCCGTACGTCCGCGGCCTGCAATACACCAACGCGAGCAGCGGTGGCATGGTCATAATCGCCCTCGCCTGGAATCTCGCCCTGTGGGAAGTAGCGTACGAACAGGACGCGAACGCTCCAGGCTTGCTCATCATCGACAGTCCCCAGAAGAACCTCGGCCACAATGCTAGTCCAGACGACGATTTCGCCGACGCTGCCCTCGTCGACCGGTTCTATGCCCACGCGAAGAACTGGCTCGCCACCGACGGACAAGGGGCGCAGCTTATCGTGATCGACAACAGCCCGCCCGACTCTGTCGCGGACGATGTCGTCGTACGGTTCACTCGACGCGCGGAGGAGTACCCCTACGGGCTCATTTGGGACGCCGTTAACTAAAGGATGCACCAAGCTGTTATTGCTTATGTGATGGGCCGATGTGAAGGGGGCAATCAACTGCAGGTCCTTCGCGGTGAATCTACCGCCCGATCTCGTACTCCATTATTGATGATGACCTCAGCGGGCAAAGGAGTTGCAACTGTTGTTGTCCGTGTTCTCTCCGCTCAGCCGATAACAGCGCATATGTTCGGTTGTAAGCCCTCGTTGAAAACCTTACTCGTCTACTCACATGGGTAATTGAGTTGCCGCCCTAACGAATCCCAGCCCGCAGTTCGGAGTACCAGCGCTTCGCGCTGATAGGGCGCATACGTCGCTGAACCAGCAAGGTAATGAGGCTCAGGAACGCCGGCGCCTCCGTTGTCGAAGCGCCGGCGTTCCTGAATTTCGGCCGTGTACCGCGTGAGGTGCGGCTACTGGAAGTTGGCGAGGTCGCGGTCGCGGCCTTCCTTGGTGAGCAGGATTGCTCCAGCTGCTGCCACGAAGGCCAGGATCCACACCGAACCGAGCAGGGTGAGGCTGCCGCCGCCGAGGACCAGCAGGCCCGCTGCGATCGCCGGAGTGAAACCGGCTCCAAAGGTCGAAGCGCTCTGGTAGGCCAGCGACGCGCCCGTGTAGCGCATGCGCGTCGGGAAGAGTTCGGCGGTGAACGCGCCGAACGGGCCGAAGATCAGCCCCTGCAGGGCCTGCCCAACCACGACCGCTACGGTGAAGCCAAGCACGGTTCCGCTGTCCACCAGCCACAGGATGGGGAAAGCGCAGACTGCAGCCGCGATCACGCCGGTGAGCATGACCGGTTTGCGGCCGAACCGGTCGCTGAGCCGGGCGCCGACCATGGTGGTGATGATCATGCCGAAAGCTGCAAGGGCCTTGGCGTTCAGGACGCCGGTCTTGTCGGCGCCGGCGTCGACGGCGTAGGAAACGGCCCAGACGGTGACCATGCCGGCGATGGTGTAGACGCTGGTGCCGGCGATGATGCCGAGGATCAGGTTCTTGGGGTGCCGGGTCAGCACTTCGGCCAGCGGAATCTTCTTGGATTCGGCCTTCGCCTCAAGTTGCTGGAACAGTGGCGTTTCGCTGACCTTCAGCCGAATGACGAGCCCGACGGTCACCAGCACGATGCTGATCAGGAACGGAACTCGCCAGCCCCAGGCCAAGAACTGTGCGTCCGGCAGCAGGGTGAAGAGACTTACGGCCAGAGTTGCCAGCAGGGCTCCGGCGGGCGCACCCATATTGGCGAAGCTGGCCGCAAAGCCGCGCTTCTTATCCGGGGAGTGTTCGAGGGCCATCAACATGGCGCCGCCCCACTCCCCTCCGACAGCCAAACCCTGAACCACCCGCAGGGTGATGAGCAGAATGGGAGCGGCAACGCCGACCTGGGCCGTGGTGGGCAACAAGCCGATGATGGTTGTGGCGACGCCCATGGTCATCATCGAGATGATGAGGACCGTCTTGCGGCCGATGCGGTCGCCGAAGTGGCCGAAGATTGCCCCGCCGAGCGGTCGGGCCACGTAGCCGGCCGCCAGCGTTCCAAAGGAGGCGAACGCGGCCATGCCCGGCCCCAGGTCAGTAAAGAACACCTGGCCGAACACGATGGCAGCGGCCGTGGCGTAGAGGAGGAAGTCGTAATACTCGATGGCACTGCCAATGAAGCTGGAGGCCAGGATCCTCCGCATGTGCTTGGTGTTCAGGCTTTGGTCGGCCGGGTTCTGCCGCACAGTTTCCATGCTGGGTGATGTCGTCATCGTCATACCTATTCTGCGGTAGCGAAGGAAAGGGTTTCCTGTCGGGCGAAGGAGATAACCTCCAGATCGTCCGGAACGTAGACCTGGCCCTCGAAGGTGTCCTCGGCCCGGTGCCAAACTGCGGGATCTGCCGTTCCCGGGACGAGGTGGTGTAACGCAAGCGCTTTGGCTCCCGCCCGGGCGGCAACCTCCCCTGCCTGCTGCGGACTGGTGTGGGATTTGTGGTGGTGGTCCACCGAGGCTTGTGCGGTCGCCGGTTCCTCGTGCGCGTAAGCCCGCTCGACCCAGTCAAAGTCGATGGCCTCGTGCATCAGCAGGTCGGTGTCCCGGGCCAGCCGAACCAGGTTGTCGCAAGGTGCTGTGTCTCCGGAGATGGTCACGGAGCCATCGGCCGTCTGGAATCGGAAGGCAAAAGCCGGAGCAATCGGCGGGTGCTTGACCAGCGTCGCCGTCACGGTGACCAGTTCGTCGCGGTAGATCTCGAAGGGTTCCATGCCGGGTACCGGATTGTCGTTTGGGTGGAAGCCGGTTTCTTCGGGGACCGCGATGTCCTCGGCCTGGAAGTACTTCAGCGGAGACGGACGCAGCGAATCGATCACTCGATCATTGATGTCGGTTGAGTACGCGCGCAGCAGCGTACTCACCATGTCCTTCGTGCCAAGTGTGGGGTTCTCCGGGAAGACCGGTTCCGGCACTTCAACCGCCCGCGGCGATGCCGGAGGAAGCGCCCCGCGGTCGCCGGGTCCCAAGATGCGGATGGGCCGCTGTGACGGATCGACGATATGCAGGAAACCGAAAACGGTCATGCTGGCCAGATCGATGGTGTGGTCGGAGTGCAGATGGGTCAGGAAAATCCCGCGGATCTGCGGAATCTGCAGTCCCGCCATCATCAGCTGCCGGCCGACCCCGTGCCCCAGATCCACCAGGTACACCGCATCTCCGACGACTACGGCGGTCGCTATGCCAGCCCTTTGGCCTTGCCTAGCGCCCTTCCACCAACGGGGACCGCCCGCCGTGCCGAGCGCCACAACGTGGGGCTTCAGCTTCGAACTACTTGATTCAACGGTCATCGTTCCTCCGGGTGGGTAATACAGATCACAGGTTCTAGATATCTACTATCCGGAGTACGCTAATTTTTGTAAATCACAAAGAACAAACAAACAACTTATGATTTCCTAATGAATGTCACGCTCCGGCAACTGGAATACTTTTTGGCCGTGGCCGAACTGGGCTCGGTCACCGCCGCTGCCCGTCGCTGCCACGTCTCCCCCGGCGGCCTCTCGCTGGCGTTGACCGAATTGGAAGCCGCCCTCGGAGTTCAGCTACTCCTGCGTCGGAAGGCCAAAGGCGCCGCACTGACGCCGACCGGCCGCTGGGTCGCCGAACGGGCTAAAACCATCGTGGCGGACGCGGGGGAACTGCAGTTTGCCGCCCAACGGCTCCACGGTGAACTCGTCGGACCGCTGAAGATCGGGTGCTTCGGCTCACTTTCGCCCTGGCTGCTACCCCGCATCATCGAACACTTCGCGCTCGAGCACCCCGCCGTCGACATCGAACTCACAGAAGGCTCCTCCGACCTTCTGCAGCAAATGCTGCTCGACGGCGAACTCGACGTCGGCCTGATGTACTCACTGCACATCAACACTGAGATGGACCAGACCACGATCGCGCCCGTTCGGCTCCAGCTCCTACTTAGCCCCGAACACCCCCTCGCTGCCCAAGACGAAATAGCACTTCGGGACCTCCGCGACTCCCCGGCCGCACTCCTGGCGCTTCAACCGGCACGCGACCTGGCCGAAAACCAACTCCGGAGCGCCGGGTTCGAACCGTTCATCAAATGGCGCAGCACCAACGTGGAAACCATCCGCTCGCTCGTAGCACGGGGGCTGGCCTACTCCGTCCTGATGGGCAGGCCAATGGGCGACCGTACCTATGAAGGACTCTCCCTGGCCTACCGGCGAATCAAGGACGACCTGCCTGAGAATGCCGTCGTGGCAGCGACCCCGCGTGGAACTGCCCCCTCAGGGAAAGTGCGCGCCCTCCTCGAGTACTGCCAGCAGGAATTCACACCCAACAAGTCACCGGTCCAGTAACCACACCCGCCTGGACACCGAGCAACACGTGTTTTGGACGTACCCCCCCCGGCCCCAGCTGTCCGATAACGGCGCCGATGACGGGAGTACGCCCCGCCCGGGTCTCTCAAGGCTGGGCTAGGTAACTGCCTGGGCAGTACAGCCAGGTCAGCGGAGTGTGGCCGCGCCATATTGCAACATGCAATTGATCAGCTTTCTTAAGGTGAGTTAATAGCATTCTTACTATTAGATGGTCAGCTTTCTTTGCAATTCCACCCTGATATAACAAGGGTTTCCGAAGCGATACTGAGACATACTAAGGCAGCTCTTTCTGGGCAGTAGAGGTCAGCATGGTTGGACCTATACCTTCACCCGACCGGCCTACTCGGGCCGGCTGTTGACGGGCGGCTTGATTCGCAGGATTCGGTAACTGGAGGGCGCAGCACGCTTCCACCCGGTGCCGGCAACTGGAGCCTGCGCAGGCCAGGCTTTGCCGCCCGTTCACCCGGTCGTAGCGGACGAGGGACCGGTCCGTCATACGGAAGTCCTACCTTGAGGGATTGCTTCCAACAGCAATCACCCTGGCGAAAGGAATCTGTATGTCTTCCCCTGTCTCCCGGCGTCGTCGTGCCCTGATGGGCGGCACCGCCCTGGCCTTGCTGGCACCGCTGGCGTCTTTCGGCGTGCAGATCGCTTCGGCGGATCCGCCGAAGCACTCCGGCGCGGAGGGCAACCCGCCGGCCCATGCTCCCGCCAAGGGCCACCGCGGAGACAAGCCCGTTGATGATGGGGTGGACCCCACGACCTACGTCGGCGGTCCGGAAGTGGTCACCGATGGCGAGACAGGGAAGGATGTCCTGGAAGGCGTGGTCTTCGATGACGCCAACCAGAACTCGGTCCGGGATAAGGGCGAGGAGGGCATCGCGGGGGTGACGGTGTCCAACGGCCGCGAGGTGGTCCAGACCGATGCCAAGGGCCGCTACGAGCTGCCGGCACAGGACAAGGACACCTTCTTCGTCACCAAGCCCGCCGGCTGGGACACCCCGGTCGACGAGAACAACATCGCGCAGTTCTCCTACACCCACGCCCCCCAGGGCACCGCCGAGCAGGAGTTGCGCTTCGGCGGCCTGGAACCCACCGGGGCACTGCCCGCCGCGGTGAACTTCCCGCTGACCAAGAATCCCTCCTCGGCCGGCGAGGACATCCGGTGCCTGGTGCTGGCCGATCCGCAGGCCTACTCCAACCAGGAGATCTCCCATGCGCGCAACGGTGCCCTGCGCGAGGCAGCGGCCTATGATGCCGCCGACTGCGGCGCCCTGTTGCTGGGCGATATCGCCGGCGATGACCTGGGCATGTACGACCGGGCGAAGGAGGCCCTGGGCCTGATGGGCATGCCCGTGCGCGCCATCCCCGGAAACCATGACTTGGACTTCGACGCCACGGACGCCCGGTGGTCGTTCGATACCTACCGGCAGCACTGGGGACCGGAGAACTACTCCTATGATGTCGGCGAGGTACACGTGCTGGCGCTGAACAACGTGAAATACCCGTGCACGCCCGAGGACGACAACGCCGACGGCAAGCGGCCGGCCTGCGAGGACCCGGCCGGCGCCCCGGCGTACAACGGCCGCCTCGGGGAAGACACCCTGGCCTGGATCAAGAAGGATCTGGCCACCGTGCCCAAGGGCAAGCGCGTGGTGGTCGCCACGCACATCCCGCTGGTGTCCCACTCCGGCGCGGACAGCGCCCAGCACCAGACCGACGACGTCCGCACACTCTACGAACTCCTTGAAGGACGCGAGGCGTTGTCCCTGTCCGGTCATTCGCACTGGGTCGAGTCGATGGCCAAGGGAGATTCCCTCGGGGCATGGGAGAAGGCCGTTGGGGTGAAGGCGGTGCCGTTCGACCACATCGTCGCCGGCGCCGTGTCGGGAGACTGGTACGCCGGGGACTACGACGTCGACGGCCAGCCGATGAGCTTCCAGGGCGACGGCGCGCTGCCGGGCTTCTGGACCTTCGACTTCTCCGGCACGGACTACCGGCACGCTTTCCATGCCACGGGCCGGGACGGCGACCAGATGGGCCTGGGCCTGAGCTCCCCGCACTACCGCCACTGGGCGCAGACCCTGATCGACTGGCGCGACGAACACCCCGTCACCTGGGAGAACAAGCACAAGGACGCGGTGCCCCCGCTCACCCTGGGTGATCTCGGGGATCAGAACATGATTACCCGCGACGACCTGGACGGGGGCACCTACCTGACCGCCAACGTCTGGGCCGGCACCACTGACTCCACCGTCAGCGTCTCGATCGACGGTGCCGAACCCGTCACCGCGGAGATCACCCAGCCAGCGGCGGGTGAAGAGGTTCGGCGCGGCGTCGAGTGGTCCGACCCGTCGGCGCTGATCCGCCAGCTCACCAGCGCCCGGATGTCCTACCAGTCGACCTCGGGGAACCCGGAGGCCCAGGGCCTGCACCTGTACAACGGCCAGGTCTACGGACCCTCCGCACCGCGCCCGGTGGAAGGCAACCTCGCCGATGGCTCCCCGCACCTGTGGCGCATCCCGCTGTCGGCCGACCTCGAGAACGGCATGCACCTGGCCGAGGTGGTCTGGACCGACCGCTACGGCAACGGACACACCGAGACCCTCGCCTTCGAGGTCGTCGACGAACGGCCACAGCAGAGCTTCCGGCTGGACACCTTCGGCGAGGACGTCGTGTGGTGATCCACGGTCCTCGGCCAGGCCTGACAAGAAGAAGGTGATGGGCTTCGGCCACCGAGTCTACAAGCACAGTGATTCCCGCGTGCCGACCATGAAGGCCGCCCTCGACAAGATGATCGACAACTACGGCCGCCCCGAAATCCTCGGCCTATATGACGGGCTGGAGCACGCGATGGCCGAGGCGAAGGACATCAAGCCGAACCTGGACTACCCCGCCGGCCCCACCTACCACCTGATGGGGTTCGACACGAGAATGTTCACCCCGCTGTTCGTGGCCAGCCGCATCATCGGCTGGACCGCACACATCATGGAGCAGCTGGAATCGAACTCGCTGATCCGTCCGCTCAGCGAATACAACGGCCCGGCAGAACGCTCTCTCTGAAAGAGCACAGCTGTAGACGTCGTAAACCGGTTACAGGTGCCCTCAAACTGCGGTGTGGCACCGGACGATCACCCGGATCGTCGATCCTACCGCCACGATTACGGTGCCCCACCGCCACTATGCTCCTAGCAAAAATGAGCAGTGAAAGCTAGAGAGCCGATGCAGCTCATTAGTGCCAAACAACTTGATTCGAAAACCACTGGAGATTCTTATTTAGAAAGCAGTTGCTTATGAAGAAGACCAACCCCGACTCACGTAGGAACTAAGGTAGAGCCCGCCACTATCACTCCGCCCAGTCGGAGCGATAGTGGTTTAGGCTGCCGAAGGCGGGAAAGCAGCCGACGTTACTCTTTCTTGACGTAGCCAAGTCTAGGGTCAGCATAGCCGGCGGCTTTCCAGGGTCGTTCTGCTACCAGAGGGCGCGCCGTCAGGAATTTAGGCGAACCGACGGAAACCCGTCTCCCATGATGAAGACGGGTGCAAGGATTTCCCCTGCTCGTCCGCTTGTTAAAATCGGCCACGCTTTTCTGGTGAGATCGGTGGGCGCGTCAAAGCCTCCCTGGCGTACTTCTTCCCAAACGCCCGCCCGGCGGGCTAGGGGCCGCATAAAGTCATGAGAGTAAACCGTAATACCATCCCAGATCTTCTCCTCCCTGCTCTTCTTCGCATACGCGCGATATAGGTCCAGGGTTCCTTTCTCTGCTCGGGATGCGAGGCTCTTCAACTCGTCGTCCCCGAGCAGCCGCAGCTCGGACATGGGGGTTTCAAGAGTGTCACGGGCAAAAACAGCCACCCGCTCGAGGTGGTCGAGGTAGGTGGAAGGTGTGGTGAAGGTTGTTCCGATGTCATTGATCCTTACTGCAATATCATCATTCCCAAAGATCATTACTTCCGAGATGGCATATGGCATGCCTTGGGCCACCTCCCCCCAGGAATAGGCCGATTCGTGCAGAAAATGGTCTCGCACTAAAGCGAATCCCCCTCCGGGAAGCGGATAGGGGCCGGTGTCTCCCATGCCGAGCCTATTGTCGTAATGGAGCATGAAGCCGAACAGTTCGGTCGTTGCATTGAATCGGCGGAAGGTGGCTCGCCGCTCGGGGTCCTCCAGTGACGTGGCTTTGTCGAGGAGCGAATCGAGAATGTCGCGGTCGAGGTGTGGCAGTTGGAAGTCTCTGCCGGATGCCAGGCCCGACCCGTCGCCCCAAGTGCCATGCCATAAGCGTCGTCCGAACTGGATGGCGGTTTCGACGTCTCCACGGGAGGCCACAGGATCGACAAGGTCGAGCTTCACGCCGATTCCGCGGCCGAGAAGAGCCATCAGAGCGCAAGCGTAGTTGCGGAGATGGTTAACCTTTGTCCCAACTTCCCTCTTTGAGACTTTCCCCAGCTCCACCAGACCGTCGACGCCGATTTTCTCCGTTATGGTTCGCATGGCATCTGGGTATATGTCCCACTGCTGCACGAATGAGAGCGTTTCGTACTCCTGGCGTGGAATCAGACCAGATTCGCCTTCGGTGGAACGGGAAGCCATAAGCTCCCACAAGTTCCACGCCATGTAGTTGAACCAGCTGTCGATCTGGTCGTCAGTAAGCCGATCGGGTTGGATGTCCGCCCATGTGGTGTCAACGAAAGGATGGGGATCTTTTAGTCGCATCACCCGGTCCCCTTCGGGGCCTCCCGGAACCTCGGCCTTGAACTTCTCTACGAATTTGGCGAATTCGATTGTCTCTGACACGTTGCGCCTCTTTCCCGATGAAGACATAAAGAACCGTCTTTGATCAATCATTGCCCCATTAGATGGTCCAACCATAGGTGATTGAACTCAGAGGTCAAGCCCCTGCCCGGGGTTGTTCAGACCAGTTGTCCGTTTCCTGCGGCACCTAGGATTGGGAGCGGGAAGCCGGCCTGTCTAAGGTCAAGTCCAGTGCTTCAGAGTCTGGGTCACAGCACGTTGATGATTTCCACTGGGACTGTCCTTTTTGACTAAGCCAAGCAAGACATGCCCCGTGAGTGATTACTTCTGCCCGGATGTACTCGGCGCCCTTCCGGTTTTAGAACAGCTGTTGATGCCTCGGCATCGCAGGCACGGACCAAATTACTCGGAGGCGAAGACCCGGAAACGAGACGCGCTTCCAGGTCTTCGAGGCTTGCCTTAACTCCTAGGGAGATATGTCGTGGGACGACGACGAGGGAGCTCCACTGCAATGCAGGCAGATCAGACACCGGGGAACCGAGCCAGGAGCGCAGCCTTGAGCCCTTCGATTACCGTCATTGAAACGCCCCCGGATTCCAAAAGGTACTGCGCAGCGCCGCCATATTGTTCATCCAAATGTTGCAGGGCGCTTTCCATCGCAGAGGCTGGTGTTTCAAACAACACTCGTACATCGTCGAGAGATACCCCTGCTTCTTCGAATATCGGAGCGTAGGCCCGTACGCGGTTAGGACGGAATACCCCCGTGAGGGCATAGTCGGCCACGGTAACAGCCCTAGGCGTGCCCAGGACCTCCAGCACCAAAGCAATCAGCAGCCCGGTACGATCCTTACCTGCCGAACAATGCACTAGCGCAGGTAAACGTTCGCTATCGGCAAGGAGCTCAGCAGCGGCAGCGAACGTCGTCGCCCGACGATCCAGGGTGTCTCGGTAAAATTGCGCCAGGTCGGCCTCGGTGAAGCGGGCCATCTCGCCGGACAGGAGACGGCGGATGTAGTTGGTATCTGTGCCCTCACCGCCTTCGGCAATAGGAAGTTCCACAACGTCAGCACCGGTGGCCTGCTTCCAATACGACGGGGTGTGCGCGGCCTCATGGACGGCCCTCAGGTCTATGACAGTTCGGATGCCTAGCTCTCTGAATCGTTTAGCGCTGGCGGCGCTCCACACCCCGTGGATGCGACTTCCGCCTTCTCCGACAAGGACTTCCGAGCGCAACAACCGCCGGCGGGCAACTACCATGCCATCACCGGCCGGATAACCGCCCAAGTCTCTTAGATTGCTGGTTCCCGGAATCGGGATTCGACTGTTTTCGATCGTCATAGCACCTCCCCTTCCAGTTCTCACTTTTCTGGCACGCGTGGCTAGCCCGGTGATGCCAATCACAAATTCGCCTTCCCTTCGGCTCTGACTGATGCTATCTTGGGGCTCACCCATTGCAATGGTCATACCATAGACCTAGTTGGACGAAAGGGACGCTGTGACACGAACCGAGGGCTTTGACTCTCCCCTTGGAGTGCCTGTTATTTATGCTTTCGATCACGACCACGCCGTATCGGCGCGGAATCTGGTCGACATCCTTGGTGGTAAGGGGGCCGGCCTGGCAGAGATGACAGCGGCACTGGGCATGGCCGTTCCGCCCGGCTTTACAATTCCGCTTCCAGTATCTCGGGTGTATCGCCAGACGGGATGGCCTACGGAGCTGGATGACGCTCTCATTGGGCATATGAAAGCCCTGGAGATTAAAATCGGCAGGAGCTTCGGCAGCGATAAAGATCCTCTCCTCGTCGCTGTGCGCAGCGGGGCCCCCGTCTCCATGCCGGGAATGCTCGATACGGTCTTGAATCTCGGACTGAATACACGGACGGTGGTTGGTCTCGCCAAGGTGTCCGGTGATGAATGGTTCGCCTGGGACAGCTTCCACCGTTTTCTGCACATGTTCGGCACGACGGTCATGGGAATCTCGGCCGAAGAGCTCGACGGTGGGCCCGTGGGCAAGACAGTGGAAGAAGTGAAAGCCTCAGTTGAGGCGCTTCAAGCCCGCATCCTGACATTGGCCGGCCGCGCAGTCCCGGAAGACCCCTGGCAGCAGTTGCGCGAGGCGATCGAGGCAGTCTTCAAGTCATGGGACTGTGACCGCGCCAAGGCCTATCGAGCCAAGGAAAACATCGACGAAGCCATGGGCACCGCAGTCAACGTGCAGGCCATGGTTTTCGGCAACCGCGGACAAAACTCGGGAACTGGCGTTGTCTTTACCCGCAATCCTGCGACCGGCGCACCGGGCCCGTACGGTGATTATCTTCCGCGCGCCCAGGGCGAAGAGGTTGTGGCCGGTACGTCCCGGACGCTGCCGATAACGCAACTAAGTGAGCATCAGCCGGAGGTGTATGCAGAGCTTCTTGCCGTTCTACGCCGCTTGGAGATCCACTACCGTGACATTTGTGACGTCGAATTCACCATAGAAAACGGCCGCCTCTGGCTACTTCAAACCCGAGCAGGAAAACGCGGGGCCGCGGCCGCAGTACGGGCCGCTGTGGACTTCGTTCATGATCCTGACATCAGCCTCACTCCGCAGGAAGCCTTGGAACGGGTCCCGGTCGAGATGCGCGAGAGGGCCCGCAAGGAGGCACTGGAAAACTTCACGGAAGCAGACCACGACGCAGATCTCCTCGAGGTGGGACTGGGGGCATCGCCAGGACGGGCAACGGGCTCCGTTGTTCTGAGCAGTGACGCCGCAGCAGAGGCAGAAGGCGACGTCATCCTGGTACGTCGTGAAACCAGCCCCGAGGATGTTGCCGGCATGTCGGCCTCGGCCGGCGTTCTAACAACCAATGGCGGACTAGTCAGTCACGCTGCCGTCGTCGCACGCGGATGGGGCATCCCTGCCGTCGTCGGCGCCCATGGCATCACTTGGCACGCGGACAGACTCCTCGCAGGCGTGCGGGAGATCCGGGAAGGCGACGTCATCACGATTGACGGATCCACCGGCCAGGTCTGGCTCGGTGCAGTTGGCGCCCGCAATGGCGAGCCGGCGGACGAACTGCTTGCAGCTGCCCTCCCCCAGTTGGCCGAACTCGAGAACTGGGCCGCGGAGCTGGAAGTCCCTGCATAACTTTGGCCAGGGAAAGCCTGCCGTCGCTTCCAGCCGGCGGTTCGTCGCAAACTAACCAGCCCGGAGGGTGCAGCGCCTACAAAACTTCTGTCTCTCTTTCGAGGAAATTGATTGACGAGCCGGCATAGTACTAGCGACTCCGAAGGCGAAATACCACGCGACCGAATTTCGGGGCAATTTGTCGAGGCAGGGGGTCGCTTCGCCCATTACTGGCTAAAGGGCTCCTACGGGCCGACAGTACTTTCAGTGCGATCTTGTTATGCGAAAAAGCCACGGCACCTGGATCCCCGTCTGTAGAAGGACAATGTTCCACCAAGAAATGCTTGAACAATTTCAGAAATAACCGGCTATTCACAACCCTTCATAAGGAGACTCTGTGGTTGTCAAAGAAGAAACCAATGCTGTGATCGTCAAAGAAGACGCGATTGCAGAAAGCACGGCGGAGAAGATATGGCCGAGTGATGACGTCGTCAGCAAGCGATTTCCCATCTTCACGCGGGCGAATACAGGGGAAGTGTTCACCGTAGCCTCCAGTCCATTCACCTGGAGCCTCTTCGGCCGCGTGGACTACGAAGGCGGTTTCCGCGACGCCTTGGTACGCATGGGCACATTCGCCAAGGAGGAGTTCGGCCCCGAGAGGCCAGGGGAATCCGAGTGCGTGGCGTCGTTCGGTGGGTACATCTATATCAATGTATCGATCTCGCGTATTCTAGGCGTTCGTGCCCCGGGTATGTCGCCGGAGGCTATCGACCAGTCGTTTTTCGGTGAGCACCCCGATGTGCGTCCCTACCGTCCCCAACCAGAGGACGAAAATGAAGCACGTTCAGCTGCGATGGGTGCCTGGATGAATCAGATCCTGACGGCCCCGGACACAGATGTAGTGAATCTCCGCCATCGCTCAGACATAGACAAGATCATTGCGTCGCGGCCCGACCTGAGCAGGCTCTCCAACGCGGAGCTCTTTAACCGCACCAAGTGGCTCGCCGAGGAGTTGCGGCCCGTATTTGCCACGCACATGGTGAATCTTTACGGCGCCACGATCATCTCGGGTCTTATTTCTGGAGCCTGCAAGTCTGCTGGTCGTCCGGACCTCGAGCCGAAAATTATTTCGGGTTTCGGTGAAGTGGATTCCGCCCAGCAGTCCTTCGAGCTATGGTCACTGTCGCGTATCATCCGCTCGTCGGCAATATTGAGCGCAGAGTTCGACAAGGGCCTAGATGGTCTCTTCCAGCGCCTCCGCAACCTCACCGGCCCGGAGGCCGAGGAATTCTTTGCAGGTTGGGACTCTTTCATGGCGAACTGGGGTTTCATCGGTCCGAGCGTTTGGGAACTTCGTTCGGCAACCTATGCAACCGAGCCCAACATCGTGTTGCACATGCTCGACGGAGCCCGCAAGGTGCCAAACGAAGGATCACCCCAGGCACGCACCGCCTCATATAAAGGGGAACGTGAATCAGCGATCGCAACGATTACGAGCCTGCTGGAAGGCACAGATCTCCATGGTCCCTTCCAAGCCGCTGTGGCATCCGCGTCGATTATGTTGCCCGGCCGCGAAGGTTCCAAGGTGCAGTGCACCCGCCTTGTAGACGAGGCCCGCATTACGATGCGGGAACTCGGCAGCCGTTTCGTCTCGAGCGGGCAGCTGCAGGAATGGACCGACATCCTTCTGCTTCTCGACAGCGAATTGGATGACTTCCTGGCCGATCCATCACCTTGGAAAAACACAATAGCAGAACGTCGTTCGACCCTCTCTGAGCTTGAGAAGAAGACACCTCCCTTCATCATCGATGGCAAGTACCCCTCGATCGAAGACTTTGTCGCAGACCCCGACTCCGAAGTCGGCACTGCGACGACCGGGGAAACTTTGACCGGACTTGGAGTCTCACCAGGCACACACATTGGTTATGTGAAGGTGGTCGAATCGATCGAAGACGACGTGGACATAGAGCCGGGTGACGTCCTAGTGGCCAACACTACCGACTCCTCTTGGGGCGCTCTCTTTCTCAGCGCCGGGGCCATGATCGCACAAACAGGAGCCCCGGTCTCACACGCCGCCATCGTTTCCCGAGAGCTTGGCATCCCCGCTGCTGTCTCCGTGCCATACGCCACCCGCCGCCTCGTCACAGGTATGAAAGTGAGCGTCGACGGCAACACCGGTGTCGTCACGGTGCTCGAGTTACCGTAAATCGGCCGGTCATCACAGGCTTGTGCAGCACTCGTCGGACTATGCACTCCTTTAAGTCGCAGAGTGCTGCACAACAAACTCCCGCGATGAAGGGCGAACGACTGCCATCAACGGAGGTGCACCAATCTAATCAAGAGCAAACTGAGCAAATAAAAGCGAAACTTAACCGTGCGCAGATAAAAAATTCAAAGGCGTATCCTCTCTGATCGGAGCAAAAAAATGATCCTCGACAATGACGCTGAATTCCACGAGCCGCCCGTCGGCGAACCTTTGTGGGCAGAAACGAACTATTTCGGGTTTGAAATTCCGCAAGCTTCGGCTCACGTCGGTCTCTACTCGCTCTTTCGGCCGAACTTGGGCGTCGTCAACTCTGCAATCTTCGCAAATTCGCGAAAGGTGACGGCCGGCTGGGAAATCGACTACTGGGACCACCGCGCCTACCTACCGATGAAAAAGCAGCCCCTGACCAATTTCTCGCTTGACAACGGTCTCACGGTGGTCTGCCGTGAACCCAACCGAGTCTGGGACATTTCGTTCCACAACAACGTAGCGCTTGACGTCGAAGTGACCTTCGAGGCGCTCATGGCTCCGTTCGATATCCACGATCCGGAGATGAATCCCCGGGCAAAGCGCAAGGGGACCGATCTCTCCGCGGGTGAGCTATGGGCGGGTGGTCACTTCGACCTCACGGGCCAGGTCACCGGCGAAGTCACTCTCCACGGCTCACGGTATGACGTCGACTGGTTGTCGACGATGGATCACAGTTGGGGCGTGCGCAGCGAGTACCAGCCGGGGACAATGACGTGGCTGCAGGCGCACTTCTCTCGTGATCTCGCAATTCATGGCATGTTCCAGTTTGACCCCACCGTTCCGCTCGATCAGCCGCTCGACCTCGACCTGACCCATGGTTTCCTCATGCGGAACGGATCCGCGATCGGTTTCAAGAACGGCACGGGACGCACAGAACGGACCGGCCTTTATCAAGTACGCACCACCCTCGACCTGGTGGATGCCGAGGACAACGAATGGCACCTCGTCGGCGAGAGCATCACGCAGTTCCCGGCCGAGTACTGGCCTGGTTCAATGTCAATGATGGTCATGAAGAAATGGACCATGAACAATCAGACCGGTTACGGCACGAGTACAGACTTCTACGATTACTCGCACTTCACAAAACTCTTCCACCGCTGATCCGTCAAAGGAGACGCCGACACCAAGGTTGTTACCCGCCTAAACGGCCGACATTATCCGTCCAACCAACGCATGCCGGGCAGCGTGACCTACTGCTGCCCGGCATGCACTCTGACCCATAAACGATGTTGAGGACTTCTTCCTTACCCATCATTCGTACCTTCATCCCCCTGACGGTCCGGCAAGGGACCGTGGGGAGAACCCGAACGCGACGGTATGCGGCGTCCGGGATTCGGTGGACCCGGGCCAATCCTTGGCGAATCTCGCTGCCGGCTCGCGCCTGCCAGTGCATACACGATGGAGCTCGCACGCGGTCTCCAGCTCGGTAGACGAGGCGAGGAATCGACACGAAAAGTTCATGTCGGTGAGGGCGAGATCAGCTTCAGCCGGTTTCACCGCTGCTTCGCCGCCGCCTCTCGTCGCGGGATCGGCTGGCCTGCAGGTCAGCAAGCTCACGCCGTAATGCGGGGAAGTTCAGAGCCTGCCCGCACCCGGCCACATGCAAGTGCTGACGTTTCTAGTTGTCGGTCAGCACATCCTGCCCATGGGACATCGGCTAAGTTCTTCGATCTCGTCGATCGGACGTCCGGTATCCCGGCCAGCCACGTCCTCGCGACAAAATGATGAGAGCAGTCGGACTATACTCCCTGCGCCCGCAGCGACCAGCTCAGGTCGAACGCAGCAAGAATCCCCTGTCTTCTCCGTCAAACTTCATACCGGGCCTCTTCCTGATTTAGCCTCGGTGCGCTTAGACACCGCCACCAGACCCGGGGAGAGGCTTCACCGCTTAAGACACGGTCTGTTCAGTAAGGAGTTGGCCGTTTCATGGCGAGTGACAGTTTCAATTGCGCGCCAGCGGTCACTTTCATGGCCATCCATGGGCAGATTTTCATGCGCGGCAACATTTGTCGCTTCTGGAACCGAATTAAGCCCTATGTCGGTTCACTGAGGATCATCGGTGGCGCCGGCGGGAGCGAAACTGACTGCCGCGCCACAACGAGGGCGACGTATGGACTGAAACGCTTCGACTCTTCTGTTTCCGCCCTGGCCGTCACCGCATCTACGATGCGGTGACGGCGGACATCCCGGGCGGCAAGGTTCGCCACTCTGCTACGCCCCGCCCCGCGCACCGGCAAAGCGGCCTGATGCCTCCGGGCCCCAGAAACAGCAAAAATTTTCACTAGCTCAGGTCATTCTGGGTAAGGGAGCCAGTTGGTCCATCACTTGGGCCGCTGCGTCCGTGCAACGCTGTTCCCCCAGCGGGATAGGCATTCCATGTGCGGAGCTTCCAGTCTCCGCTGGCAGACCGCTCGACCAGCGCCCAACCCGTGTTGTGCAGTTCCATGTCGGCCGCGAAACTATCGGATACGTTTTGGCATCGCAGGCCCGTCCAGACGCGGATTGACGCCCCATGGCTGACGATCACGGGCAGCTCCTCGTCGCGCCTCATTACTCGGTCGACGACCTCGTCAAAACGATCGAAGAACTCGTGCCCGTTTTCGGCACCTGGCATGCGAGGAGTAAGGTCGCCTGCCGCCCAGCTCCATGCGATCTTCGCGTAGCGGGCCAAGGCGTTGCCTCCCGCTGCCATTTCCATGTCACCCGCGAGAATTTCGTGCACGCCATGCTCGACGGCGACGGGGAGCTGCCGGTCATCAGCAAGCGGTTGACTGGTCTGCTCCGTGCGCACCATGGACGACGCCGTGACACTGCTGACCGGATAACCTCTTAGCGCGCCGGGGACAGCTGCCGCCTGCTCGCGGCCAAGGTCAGTCAGGTCAGGTCCGGGGATTCGGCTGTCGAGCAGGCCGAGGACGTTGGAGGGAGTCTGAGCATGCCGAAGAAGCAGAAGTCGCTGAGTGGGCATGGGTCAGCGCCCCGGAGTAAGGATGGTCCTGATCACCGATCCGGACTGCTGCGCCTTCACGACTTCATTGATGTCATCAAGGCTCGCAGTCCCGCTGATCAAACGCTCGATGGGTAGGCGTCCGTTTCTCCAGAGCCCTACGAGCATGGGTAGGTCGCGGTGCATGCTGATTCCCCCGTGGAAGCTGCCGGTAAGCTTCTTGTCGTCGTGAAAGAGTTCGTAGGCCGGTATCTCCACCACCTGGTCGGGACGCCCGGCTCCCACAACTGTCACTTTGCCCCCTCGACGCACGGCATTCCATGCGGCGAGAACTGTTGGCGGATGACCGACTGCATCGATGACAATGTCCAGATCAGCGACCGATCCCGAGAATTCATCAAAGCTGGTTGCCTCGGTGGCTCCAAGGGTCAATGCGAATTCACGGCGTGCGGGCATCGGGTCGACTGCAACAATGCGGGCGGCGCCGGCGACCACCGACCCCATGATGGCGTTGAGTCCCACGGCGCCGCAGCCGATCACAGCGACATTGTCTCCTGGCTGGACTCGAGCACTTCGGAGGGCGGCTCCCACGCCGGTGGGCACCGCGCAGCCCATCATCGCAGCAACGTCGAATGGTACGTCACTGTCGATGCGAACTACCGCGTTGGCCGGCAGCACGGTCTGTTCTGCAAACGTGGAGGTCGCCATGCCCTGATGCACGTGCTGACCGCTGATGCTCAAGGGCGACGGCCGGAGGGATTCGTGGCCCGCACGCGCATCCGCCGATGAGCGGCGGTTGGCGCAGAGATAGTCGTCGCCTCGGCGGCACGCGGTGCAGCGGCCGCATGGGGGAACCCAGACGATTACCACGTGGTCGCCGACCGAGATATTCTCGACGCCCTCGCCGAGTTTGGTTACCACGCCCGCGCCTTCGTGTCCGAGCACCACAGGCGTGGGCTGCCCGAAGGACGTGGTCAGTGACAGATCTGATGCACAGATACCGCACGCGCGTACTTCTACTGACACCTGTCCGGCGGCGGGGGCGGAGATGTCAACGTTCCGGACATCGAAGGGGGTGCCTGCTTCCCACATGACTGCTGCTCTCATGTTGTCTGTCTCCTCTGGTTGTTCGTCTTTTCGGGGTCAGTCTTCAAGATGGATCGATGTGTAGGCGAGGTACTGCGCGAGGCCCTCTGGCCCGAATTCGGTACCGAGACCGCTTGCCTTGTGGCCACTGAACGGTGCTGAGGCGTTCGACCCGTAATGGTTGATCCCTACATTGCCCGTGTCGAGTCTGCCAGCGACGGTCCGGGCACGTTCGATGTCGGCTCCGAAGACCGTCGCAGCCAGGCCAAAGGGGGAGTCATTGGCTATGGCGACGGCCTCATCGATGTCTGAGTATGGAATCACAGCGAGAACTGGACCGAAGATTTCTTCCTGGGAGATGCGCATGTCGGAGGTCACGTTCCGGAAGACTGTCGGCTCCACATAGAACCCGCGGCCCAGCCCGGCGGGAACCCCACCCCCCACCACCGTCTTGGCACCTTCGGCACGCCCGATGTCAATGTACCGCAGCACTCGATCGCGCTGGCGTTCCGAGACGAGCGGGCCGAAGAACGTTGCCGGATCGGATGGGTCCCCGATCGGGGCTGATGATACGACGTCTGCCACGAGGTCGAGCAACTCGTCATGCCGGTGGGCAGGGACCAGCAGACGGGTGCACGCCTTACATGTCTGTCCCGTGTTGCGCATGGAAACGCGGAGGATGTTCGAGGCGAGCACGGACGGGTCTACGTCATCCAAAACGACGGCCGGGGACTTGCCTCCGAGTTCGAGGGTCACGGGGCGCAACAGTTGCCCGCATGCGGCACCGATAGCACGGCCGACGTCCGTCGAGCCTGTGAACGAAATCTTGTCAACGCCCGGGTGCTCAACCAGCGCCGAGCCGGCTTCGGTCGAACCGGTAACAAGGTTGATGACGCCAGGGGGAAACCCGGAAGCCTCCACTGCTTCCATGAGGAGGCGGGCTGCCATGGGAGTCTCCGGGGCCGGTTTCAGGACTACCGTGCAGCCGGCCAGCAGAGCCGGGCCCAGTTTGACGATGATGAGGCCCAACGGAAAATTCCACGGAGTGATAAGGCCTGCCACTCCCAAAGGACGCCTCTGTACGACTGATGCTCCCGGGGCCATCGGGTTGGAGCGAACATCAGCATCTGTAAGCAGGCTCACGAGGCCGGCAACATGACGGAGGTGCGCAGCTGCGTGCCCGGGAGCAGAACTGCTTTCAGCAATGGGTGTCCCATTCTCGGTCGTGATGAGTTCGCTTAGCGCTCCCGCGCGCGCCTCGATCTGGTCCGCCAATCGAAGAATCAGGTCCGCGCGCTCCCCCGGCGCTGTGCCGGCCCATGCCGGGAACGCCTCGCGTGCCGCGGTTACGGCGGCATCGATGTCATGCCGATCCCCATCTGGAACGGAAGCCCATCCCTCCCCGGTTGCCGGGTTCAAAACGACTGATCGGCGTGCGGAATGGGAGGCACGCCAGCGACCGCCGATATGCACGTCGTCGTGTTGGTCAATCATGAGCAACTACCCTTCTTGACAAGATGTTGTACGAATCACATAATACCTAAATAGTTGGTCCATTCCAATGGTCCTACCGATAATCAGATGTGTTTCACAGAATCCAGCGTTGGAGGCAACAATGCAGCAGCACAAGCTCATCGGCTCGGGCATCAAGGCATTTACGTCCGAGCAAGGTGCTACGGGCACTATCCGCTTCCTCGATTCCCCGGACGAAGTCCTGGAATTCGTCGAGGGCCCTGACGTTGAGTCCACAGTGATCATTTCCCGCGGGGGAACTACAACCTTCATGTCACCGGCGCTCATGGCAGGCGTCGCCGGCCTCATCACACTTCAAGGTGCGCCCGAAAGCCACTTGGGCATCCTCTCCCGCGAGTTCGGGATTCCGTGCGTGATGTCCACGACCTTCAGCGAAGGGATCTCCACCTCCCGGGGTGAAACCATCCCGGCGGACGGGACCCGGGTCCGGCTGGATATCGCCGGCGAAGAAGGCCAGGTCTTCCTGGTGGGTGCCGAAGTAGAGGCGAACTGATGTCGGAAACCATAGACGTTGAGAAATACCTCTCCGCATTCCTCGGCGAAGTGCCGCAAGGCATCGAAGGTGACAAGCAAATGCGCTCCCGTGTCGCCTTGCCGTTCATGGACACCACCGACGAGGATGTTAGACGGGACGACCTCAGCGCCGCTGAGGTCAATAGCTGGCTTGATTATGCGGCGTGGAACTTGTTTGACTTCATCCGCGGACGAGCGTCCGAAGGGGAGTCCGGACTCATCCCGCGCCAGGAGTATGAGACCATTTCGTTCGTCCAGCAATGGAACAACTACCCCCGGTTTATCCGGATGCTCACGGACGAGATCGGAGTGGACGGGCTTCTCGACTTGGCGAAGACCTCGAGCCGGGAGATCGGGACAAAGGTCAACGTCACTCGGAACTGGGCGGCTTCGGTGTGCCCCATCCTGGGGCGAGGCATCGGCATTGAGCTTGAGCAAGACACGCCCGATGCACGGCGTGAAGACTTGGACGCCATCATCCAGTTCGGGCGTCGGCTCCAGCACGGTACGTGGGGCGGCGGCAGCGGATTCGTGTCCGGGCGGCAGTACACCGTACCCACCCTCGCTCCGGATGTGCTGCAGACGCTGCTTGATCAGGTGAAGCCGCTGGAAGATCCCGAGGATCTTGCCGCCTTCCGCAAGTTCAACGCTAGGACCGAGCTCTTCGGCTTCATGCTGCACTACGACTGCCGCGCGGGCATGGCAGATACGGGACCGTACCCCTTGCCCGGCGGCCGGTTTGCCATCGTACGCGACCACTTCCTCAACGAGACCGCTTACCCGTGGGCCGGTGTGGCGGCCGGGTTGCCGTATGCAGTCACGCAGGTAATGGTCTTCTCGTCCGAAAAAGTATCGGCCACCGTCAACGAGATCCAGACGACCTTCACGCAACCCTCCAATTACCTCGACTATCTCGAGGGCGGGGTTGTCTTCGCCCGAGACAAGATCGACACGCCGATGAATGAAATCAGGATCCTGTCCAAGGAGGAGATGACGAGCATCTCCGACCATGCACAGCGCGGAACGCTCGAGATGTACAAGGTGCTTGCCAAGAAGTCGAAGGAAGAAAAGATCCGCGACGGGGTCATGGTCTACACCCGGGAGTTCCTCCTGCCCCACGCCTCGAAGGTGGGGATCTGGGGCAAGTTCCAGGAAGAGGGCTTCGACGCTATCCACCCCAATGCCACCGCGGCCTGGCCGGTCCTGACCAGTGAACGCGCCGCCGAGATCCTGACGCCCGTCCTGCTTTTCGGCAACGGGTTTCCCCATGTTGCGAATCCCGGCAAGTGACGAAGGAGTTTACTATGACAATCACCCAGCCTGACTCAGACATCGACCTGATGGACCTGGCCCCGTTCATCGACGGCACCGAAAACGATCTACTCGCACGACTCCGTGCGGCCGAGCCGCTGCACTGGAACACGGAGCCCAATGGTCCCGGGTTCTGGTCACTCACCCGCTACTCGGACATCGTCGAGGTGCTCAATGACCCGCTGACTTTCATCAACGGTGAGGGCACCCAAATCCTCAGCCGAAAGGTTGAGGGAGGGACAAGTACCGTCCACAACACCGACCCGCCCCGGCATGGCAAACTCCGCAAACTCGTCACACCGCATCTCCGAGCCGTCAAGATAACCGAATGGCACGACGTCATCGCGGAGACGGTCGACGAAATTCTCGACACCGTTGCCGCGCAGAACGAAATCGAACTCGTCAGCACGGTCTCCGCTCTCCTGCCGATTCGTGTGCTCGGCCAGGTGCTCGGTGTCCCCGTCGAGGACTGCGGCCTGCTTCTCGACTGGACCAACCGGGTGATCTCCGATGACCCCGAGTTTATGACCGGTCCGGACGAGAAAGAGCGGGCACGCGAGGAGCTCTTCGCCTACTTCCGCGACTTGACCGCGAAGCGCCGGGCCGAACCGCGCAACGACATCATCTCGAAGCTCGTGGCTGCGGAGATCGACGGCCAGCCGCTCAGCTGGGAAGACCTTGCCGCCTACTACTTCGTGCTGGTGGGTGCCGGCAATGAGACAACACGCAACCTGATCACCGGCGCCGTCCTTGCATTCGACCAGTTTCCCGAGCAGTGGGACGCACTCATGGCGGACCATTCGCTCATCAAACCTGCAATCGAGGAGCTCCTGCGGTTCGTCACCCCCATCCGGGCGATGCGCCGCACAGCGACCCGGGATGTCGACTGGCAGGGAACAACCATCCGCCAAGGCGACAAGGTGGTTCTCTGGTTCCAGGCCGCCAACCGAGACCCGGACGTATTCGAGGACCCCGACACGTTGCACATCGGTCGTGCACCGAACGACCACCTGGGATTCGGTTGGGGCATCCATGCCTGCATGGGCTCACACCTGGCCCGCGCCGAAGTAACCACGTTCCTCCAAAAAGTGTTGGAGCGCGGGATCCGATTCCGCCCCCTGGAAGAACCAGACCGGCTGCATACAAACCAATTCCACGCATTCAAACGGCTAAGGGTGGCTGTCGAAACATCATGACCACTACAAAGATGAACGGAGAAACGATGAAGGTCGTCGTCGACTGGGACCTGTGTGAGAGCCACGGACAATGCGAGTTCGCCGCACCCAATGTGTTCAGCATCAACGACAACGGAGACCTTGACGTCCTTGAGGGTCCGCTGCCCGAGAGTGAAGTCGGCCCCGTGGAGCAGGCCGTACGCCGATGCCCTGTGCAAGCCTTGAAGCTCAACGGCTGACCGAAACTGAGCGAACCGGCATAGCAGGCAACACTGATTATTCTGACAGTGGCATCCGCGCTCACCGGCTTGTCCTCGCCGCTTCAGCTCCGGTAATAAAAGGGGGCCAATGATGCCCCGGGGTCCCCGCGTCTCTCAAACGCCAAGCATCTCGATTCTCTCGCAGACGGGGCGACGGGTGGCGGCTTCACCAGAGGAGGGAACATCATCACCCAGGGCTAAGCGTCTGCCAAGATGCGGGCCGTCGGCATATTTATCCTTCCGCCACATTATTCCCGGCCTCCGTTGACCGTGGAGGCCGCTTGACCCGAAGATACACAGTTCATGGAGGTTCCGTGTCCACCAAAGTTGAAATTGACGAATACTGCATTCTGCACGCCCTGAAAGTGCGGGGCTTCGCCGATGCCGAGCAGCTGTCGGAGAGCATCGGCATACCGGCCGCCGACATTCATGGTTATCTGACAACTGCCGGCGAGGACGGGCTGGTCAAGCAGCGCTCCGGGCGAATCAACGGCTTCACACTGACGTCCTCGGGCAGGGAGAGACGCTCCCAACTCCGAGAATCAGCCGTAACCCCCGATCAAGTCTCAGCTCTAACCCCGATCTACGAAGAATTCCTCGCACCTAACCGGCAGTTCAAGAAGCTAACGACCGACTGGCAACTCCATGCAGACGGCGATATATCAGTGGTACTGCCACGTCTTGATGAAGTCCACTCACAGGTCTCCTCGATACTGGCCTCAGCCACCGCTGTCATAGACAGGTTCAAGTACTACCAGCCGCGATTCGACCGGTCATTGGCTGCCTTCCGCAACGGTGAGACCGGTGCTCTCACCCTTCCACTCTCAGGCTCATACCACGACATCTGGATGGAGCTTCACGAAGATCTGCTCACAACACTCGCCCGTGAGCGAACTGACGCCGATGAATGAGGGTAGCGACCTCTAGTGAAGGTAGATAGCAGCCCGGTCAGTTCAATATCCGCCCAATCGTGCGCGTAGATACGGCCTGATCCGCCACCCGGCCCTGAGCCACTGGTTGTCGACTTCCTTTCCTGACTGACGTGCCTGTTCTCCGCCAGGTTCTGGTGCAGGGGAAGGCAAAGGAATCGGCTCTCCCGCTCGCCGCGGAACCGGCCACCTCGGGCAGGGCCGGGAACCGGGTGTCAGCTTCATGGGCTTCCAATGCGGGGCGTGCACCAACTGGTGGACGCCCCGCACACCACTATCAGGCTGAAATATGACGCCGCTGTTACACTTCAGGTTTCTTGCTTGACGGCTGCAACCGCAGCTTTCCCTCTAGTACGAAACTCCGGTGGCCGAGGGCTTCGATGATCCCCGATAGCCGCCGGTATGCCCTCGCCTAGGAAATCATGGTTCAACGCTTTCGCCCAGCCAGCGTTCATGGAGGAGTTCAAGGTACGCGCGAACGGTATTCTCTGCTTTCTCCGGGTCACGGTGTCTAAGGGCATCAAGCAGACTCCCGCGAACCTCCCACATCACGTCCCCGGCAGTAGGACGACCTATGCGTAGCGAGACAGAGGCAGTCAGGTCGAGGAGCGGCTTGATCAGCAGGGCAAGAACGGGGTTTCGGGCGGCCGCAACAAGTTTTTCCTCGAACTCCAGGTGCGCCTTCAGCCTGGCCGGCCAGTTCCCCTCCTTCGCCGGGTCCTTGGCCTTTTCAACCAACGCTTCAAGCTCGGCGATCTCCTCGTCCGTGACTTCCTCGGCCGCGCGGCGGGCAATGAACGTCTCCATCGCGATGCGGGCTTCCATTAGATCGGCAATGGAAAAGTTGGCCAGAGAGAGCCCGTCCGAAAGCCCCTGGGCCAATGCCTCCTCGTTCGAGGAGGCAATGAACGCCCCTCCTGTCGCGCCCTTTTTCAGGGTAACCAGTCCCGCGATCTCCAACATGCGGATCGCTTCGCGGACGGTATTCCTGCTGACTCCCAGCTGGACGGCGAAATCCCTTTCGCTCGGCAGCTTTTGCCCGGGCTTCAGATCCCCCGACTTCAACTGACCCCGCACCTGGTCGATGATGTCGTCAAAGGCCCGGCGGGTCTGAGCCGGGGTGAAGGTTACTGATGCCTCCGTCATGTGGCTGTTCCTTTCCCTGGCGCATTTTCTTTGACTGCGCGGAAGTGGCTATCGGCCGATCCCTTAACTGCTAAGTGCTGGTGGCCCCACGTCCCTGAGGTGATGGATTCACGCTTGAACGTTAGGAGCGGCCGATTGCACCGACAGCCCGTAGAGAGCGGTTGCGCTGTTCAGGTTTTCCCCTGATGCTATCAATGGCCGGACCTTTTGGTCCACGGCCATGGATGCGGGTGGCAGAGGAAACAATAGATGGACTCAGAGCGCGGTGAGGCCGCCTCACCCACGGTTTTATCTGAATCGAGCAGGGAATGACGTGAACAG
This sequence comes from Arthrobacter sp. Y3225116, assembly GCF_059091245.1. Lineage (NCBI taxonomy): Bacteria > Bacillati > Actinomycetota > Actinomycetes > Micrococcales > Micrococcaceae > Arthrobacter > Arthrobacter sp. Y3225116. The sequence continues at coordinate 9,028 of NZ_JBNHGL010000004.1, read as the reverse complement.
TGGCGTCATGAGGTCCCATCCATGGCTTCACCCAGCCACCGTTCGTGCAGCAGTTCAAGGTACGTATGTACAGTCCGCTCAGCCGCTTCCGGGTCCCTGTACTGCAGTTCGTCCAATAGACAGCGCCTGACTTCCCAGATAACGTCCCCGGCAGTGGGTCCGATACGAAGAGAAACGTTTGTAGTCAGGTCGAGGAGCGGCTTGATCAGCAGGGCAAGAACGGGGTTTCGGGCGGCCGCAACAAGTTTTTCCTCGAACTCCAGGTGCGCCTTCAGCCTGGCCGGCCAGTTCCCCTCCTTCGCCGGGTCCTTGGCCTTTTCAACCAACGCTTCAAGCTCGGCGATCTCCTCGTCCGTGACTTCCTCGGCCGCGCGGCGGGCAATGAACGTCTCCATCGCGATGCGGGCTTCCATTAGATCGGCAATGGAAAAGTTGGCCAGAGAGAGCCCGTCCGAAAGCCCCTGGGCCAATGCCTCCTCGTTCGAGGAGGCAATGAACGCCCCTCCTGTCGTGCCCTTTTTCAGGGTAACCAGTCCCGCGATCTCCAACATGCGGATCGCTTCGCGGACGGTATTCCTGCTGACTCCCAACTGGACGGCGAAATCCCTTTCGCTCGGCAGCTTTTGCCCGGGCTTCAGATCCCCCGACTTCAACTGACCCCGCACCTGGTCGATGATGTCGTCAAAGGCCCGGCGGGTCTGAGCCGGGGTGAAGGTTACTGATGCCTCCGTCATGTGGCTGTTCCTTCCATGGCCCCCGCCATCTGTCTTATTCCTTCTTCCTTTGTGGGCTTCAACTTGACGGCCCTATCTGTGAGTCCCATCATATCAATGGATGGACCATTTTGTTGGTCCGATGCACTGGCTGAGGAGATTGGCGGAAAAATGGACCAGCAAAGCCCGGTTATTGAATGCGACGTCTTGGTGATAGGTTCCGGCGCGGCGGGACTGGCGGCCGCGCTGAAGGCGGCAAGCCAAGGTCTGAGCGTGATCGTTGCGGAGAAGGAACAGTATTTCGGCGGCACCACGGCCATTTCCGCCGGCTGGGCGTGGATCCCCGGAAACAAGCAGGGGCTAGCACATGGCGACACCCGTGAGGAAGTTGAAACCTACCTTCGCAACCTCGCGCCAACTACGTACAACACCGAGGGTGTCGCCCGGTTTCTGGACAGCGTCGCGGAAGCCATCGCCTTCTTTGAGAATGAGACGGACGTCGAGTTCATCTACCCGGAGAAGGCGCCGGACTACCAGATGGACCTGCCCGGCGCTCGGCTCTCCGGCCGCGCGGTCATCCCGAAAGACGTTGACGCCCGGATCTTGGGTGACAAGCGGCTGACCATCCAGCCTTATATGAGCTCCTACACCGTCTTCGGGTACATGCCTCAAGTGGGCGCGGACATCAACGAGTTCTTCCGTGTCAACCAGTCGCTGAAGTCCTTTGTGTATGTAGCGCGCAAGCTGCTGCGCACCTGGTTTGACGCCGCACGTTACCGCCGCCCGGTGCTGCGCTCCAATGGCAACGCGCTGATCATCCGGATGGTCAAGAGCGCATACGACGCGGGGGTGCGCATGTGGCGTTCCTCTCCGGTTCTGGAGCTGACCCGCGACGACGACGGACGCGTCTCCGGCGCGGTCCTCGGCGGTGAACACGCGGGCACAGTCCGCGCCCGGCTTGGAGTCATCCTTGCCGCAGGCGGATTCTCCGGAAACAAAGAGCTGCGCCGCCGGTACTTCCCCCACGACCGCGCCGGCGACGACCACTTCACACCCACCGTCGGCCATGGTGGCGATGCTGCGAACCTGGCGGTGTCCGCTGGCGGGTACATTGACGATTCGGTTTTCAGTGTCGGCTCCTGGGCCCCGGTCACGGTCTTCAAATACCTGCGTACCGGTACAGAGCGCCTCTTCCCGCACCTGCGCGCCATCGGCCTGCCGGGCCTGATCGCAGTGGATCGTCGCGGCCGCCGCTTTGGTAACGAGGCGCTGAGCTACCACGACTTCGGCGGGCGGATGATCGAGCACAACACCGGTGAGGACAAAACCTTCGGCTACGTCATCGGGGACGCGAAGACCATGCACAAATACGGCATCGGCTACGCCAAACCGTGGCCGATGCCTCGCGGCTACTTCTACAAGACCGGCTACCTGGTCAAGGCGGACACCCTCGATGAACTCGCAGCCAAACTGGACATCGACGCCGAAGGGCTCAAGCAGACAGTGGCCGAGTTCAACCCGGGCGCCGAGCGCGGGGAGGACCCGGCCTTCGGCCGCGGCTCCACGCCCTACAACCACTTCCGCGGGGATTTGGCGCACAAACCCAATCCCAACCTCGCCCCCGTCGGGAAGGGCCCCTACTATGCAGCCAAGATCCAGATGGGCGATCTCGGCACCTTCGCCGGGATCGCCGTTAACGAAAACAACGAAGTCATCACGCCCGAGGGCGCTCCAATCCCCGGCCTGCTCGCCGCAGGCGCCGCAGCTGTCTCCGTCTTCGGCGGCGGCTACCCCGGCTACGGCTCCCACATCGGCCCCGCCCTCATCTTCGGATACCGCGCCGGCCGCGACATCGCCAAACTCGCCACCAAAGACGGGACGGAACGAAGCCCGGCCTCCTAAACGCCGCCGAGGCAAGGGGCGGCAGCACCGATGTGCGGCTCCGTTAAGACGTGATGGTTGACACACAGGCCAGCGGCCACCACAATATCAATGGATGGACCATTGACGAGTAAAAGATGTTGCTCTGCTAACTAGAAAGTTACTTTGCCGAGCAGGGACCTCCCAGAAAGCAGGACTAATGAAAAGTAAGGCGTTCAAGGCCGCTGCTGCCGCTGTCGTTCTGTTGTCGCTGGCAGCGTGCGGCGAAGGCTCCGTCTCCGGAGCCAACGGCCTAGAGGCAGATGAATCCGGGCTGACCACTCTCAAGATCGGTTTTGTCCCGGCGGCCTCGGCCGGGGCACTGCAGCTGGGCATGGAGAAGGGGATCTTCGAAAAGCACGGATTCAAGTTGGAATTAACGCAGGGCACGGGCGGCGCGGCATTGCTGCCAGCAGTCACCGCGGGGTCCCTTGATGTGGCCCTCGGCCACCCGATTTCGGTCCTCACGGCCCAGGACAAGGGGCTGGGGATGAAGATCGTGGCCGGGTACGGGTATTCACCCGAGGACCGCCCGGACAGCAACGGCGTCGTAGCCCTGCAGGGATCGGGCATCGAAACGCCACTGGATCTGGCGGGTAAGACAGTCTCGGTGAATACCATTAACGGGCCGGGTGACCTGACCATCAAGGAAACGATCTCCAAGAAGGGCGGAAATCCGGACGATACCAAGTTCACCGAGATGCCCTTCCAGGACGCCCAAGCGCAGCTGGAGCGCGGCAACGCTGATGCGATCTGGCTTTCCGAACCGTTCCTTACCAACGCCATTAACGCGGGGCACCATCTGGTCACCTCGCCTTACGCAGAGGCAGTACCCCAGCAAAGTACCCAGCTGGTGTTCACCTCTGAGAAGTGGGCCGCAGAGAACGCGGATGTCATCGAAAAGCTTCGGCCGGCTTTGGACGAGGTTCTGGACTACGCGACCGAGAACGAAGAAGAGCTTCGGGAAGTCCTGCCCGATTTCATCAAGATGGACAAGGCCACGGCGGACAAGGTGATTATCGAAGATTTGGACTCCGAAGTACGCACGGATCCGCTCCAGCGGTTCGCCGACCTGATGGCCAAGTACGGCTACACGGAATCCACCGTCAACGTCTCCCAGATGGTCGCCGGCTAGCGGCTGCCGCCCCTTACGAAAATCTCCACGAGCACGAGGAGGCTCCAACAATGACAATTGTCGCCCAAAAGGCATGGACCGAGCACGAATACACCACCGACTACGACATCTCATCGGCCGCCTTCTGGTCGCAGACGTTCAAAGAACGCGAAGCGACCTTCGCGAAGCTGCGCAAGGAAGCGCCCGTGAGCTTCCACCGTCCCACAGAAATCCCCATGGAACATGAGGAAAAGGGATTCTGGGCCATTACAAAGGCCGACGACCTAGCCGACGCGGCGCGGATGAACGATGTGTTCCTTTCCGGCTACGGCCTGCACGTGGACCCCTACCCCTGGGACGGATCGGCGTCAAGCTTCTTCCACACCCAGGACGGTGCCCTCCACCAGCAGAACCGGGCCCTCGTCAGCGCAGCCTTCACACCTAAACAGGTCGGGCGTCTCGTCGATGACATCCACGGCGCCGCTGCGGCGATTGTTGACGACCTTGCCGGTGCTGGTGACGTCGACTTTGTGACTGCCTGTGCCGAGCGGCTGCCTGCCATCACCGGCGCACGCCTGATGGGCGTACCGGATTCAGAGGTAGAGCAGTTCATCTCGGCCGCCGGCGCGCTCATCGGCAAGGCGGACCCCGAATACGGCGACCCGGAAAATCCCCTCAAGGCGTTCAAGGCCGCACGCGCCTACATGTTCGACCTTGGACGAAGCCTGGCTGCCCACCGCAGGAAGAACCCCGGCGACGACCTGGTCACCAACCTGGTCCGGGCCGAACAGAATGGCCACCAGCTGTCGGATGATGACATCGGGGGTTTCGCCTACCTCATGGCTATCGCGTCAAACGACACGACGAAGCAGACCACGACCCTCACCATGATGGCTCTCGACGCGAATCCGGATCAGAAGCGCTGGCTAATGGAGGACTTTGACGGCAGGATCGCCACGGCGACGAACGAATTCCTGCGCTACGCAAGCCCGGTGATCCACCATGCCCGCACCGCTGCCCGGGACGTGGAGTTCAAGGGCCATCAGATCGCCCGGGGCGACAAATTGGCTCTGTTCTACTGCTCTGCCAACCGTGACGAAGAACGGTTCACGGATCCGATGAAGTTCGACCTCTCCCGCACGCCGAATCCGCATGTTTCGTTCGGCGGCGGCGGCGTTCACTTCTGCCTCGGCAACCGTTTCGCCACCACCATGCTGCAGGCGATTTTCGGCCAGTTGCTGAGCCGCACCGAAATCACTGTTACCGGTCAGCCGGAGTATCTGGTCAGCAACCTCATCCACGGCGTGCGGCACCTGCCGGTCCATATTGCCGCCGCCTAACCCGGTACCTCTACAAAGCAGAAGGAAAGAAACATGAAGATCGAAGTCGACAGGGTCAAGTGTGTCGGACTCGGCCTATGCGAGGCCGCATCACCGGACCACTTCGAGGTCGGGGACGACGGTAAGCTCGTTTTGCTCTCCGAGACAGTCACCGACGACCAGCGCGTAACGGTCGAAGAAGCCGTCCGCTCCTGCCCCACAGCAGCACTGAGGATCCTGTCATGAGCGCCGCGCTCGGCAGTGCCGACCGTTTGGTGATCGTTGGAGCTTCCCTCGCGGGACTGCGGGCGGCTGAATCCGCCAGGGCCAAGGGATTCACCGGCGAGATCCTGATCGTCGGCGACGAGAAGGAACTGCCCTACGACCGCCCACCGCTGTCCAAGCAGTGCCTGGTGGATGCCGCACCCATCCCCTACCTGCGCGAAGACAGCGCCTACACGGACCTCCAGGTGACCTTCATGCTGGGGAAGCCGGCCTCAGCACTGAACCCTGCGGAAAAAACCATCACCGTAGGAGAACGGCCCGTGCGGTACGACGCGCTGATCATTGCCACCGGTGCCCGCCCGCGCCAACTCCCGGATCTTCCGGACGCCGCAGGTATCGTCACCCTGCGCAATTTCGACGACGTCGCCCGGCTGCGCCAGGCAGTTGACTCAGGATCCCGCATCACCATCGTCGGCGCCGGCATCATCGGCGCCGAGATCGCCTCCGCGGCCCGTAGCCGCGGTTGCCCGGTCACCATCATCGAAGCCACCGAGCACCCGCTGGAACGAGCCCTGGGCCGCCGCATGGGTGTCCTGCTGTCCGATATGCACCGCAGGAACGGCACCGATCTGCGCTGCGGCGTCACGCTCACGGAGGTCAGGACCCAAGCGAACAAGGTCACCGGTGTTCTGCTCAGTGACGGCAGCGAAATCACCACGGACCTGCTGCTCGTTTCCATCGGTGTCGTGCCCAACACGTCCTGGCTCCAGGAATCCGGCATCGAACTGGCCCCCGACGGAAGCATCGCCTGCAACGAACACCTGCAGACGTCCCTGGAGAACGTGTACGCCGCCGGCGACGTGGTCAGCTGGCCCAACGCGCTTACCGGACGCAACGGGCGGCTGGAGACCTGGACGAGCGCCAACGAGCAAGGCGCGCTGGCCGGAGCCAACGCCGTCGGCGGCGACGATGACCAGGAGCCGTACGCGACCGTCCCCTACTTCTGGAGCGACTGGTACGGCAACAGGATCCAATTCGCCGGCACAGCAACCGATGCGGAGCCCGAAGTCGTTCATGGTGCAACGGAAGAGGACAAATTCGTTGTCCTGTACCGCAACGGTGACGCAGCGGTCGGGGTACTGGCCGTCAACGAGCCGTCGAAAATCATGAAGGACAGACGGAAGATCCGCAATGGGGCCAGCTGGCAGGAAATGATTGAGCACTACCGCGGACTCGGCGCGGAAGCGGCCAAGGCCGCCAAGCAGGCCGTCCCCGTAGCCTAGGAGGCAAACATGGCCGGCGAAGGTCACGGAGCACCACATAACGAACTCACGTGGAACATTAAGCAATCGTTCCGCGAGTACGTCCGGTCACTGCCGGACGGGACGGAAACCTGGATCGGAGACGCAGGGCGAATGGAACCGGAGACCCTCGTCTTCGACTTCGACGGAGCCGAAACAGACGATGCCGGCACCCGAATCCTCCGCTTCCGCGGGGCGGTACGTTTCCAGGGATACAGAGGTGCCCTGCGCGTCGACATTTCCGATCCTTGGATGGAGGAAACGGCCGCGGGGACAGTCATCACAGTCGACACCGCCCCTTCCGGGACCGGTCCGCGAAGGATCCCGATTGCGACCCTTCACCGGACAACCTCTGACGACGGCCCAGGCCCAGTCCTGGCTCACACACAGCTGACCCTGCAGGGCTCTGCACTGCTGGGCTCCGTCTACCCGCCGGGCGCGGAAGCGGACCCGCTCACTTACGGGACGGCCGGCCTTCCGGCCCAGTAACAATCAGCGTCTGATCTACTCTTTTTCGCCACGCTGAGGAGCAGCCGCCGTACCGGTCCCCATCGGTACGGCGGCTGCTCTCGTCTCCGCGAATTGAACCGTATGACGCCCTCCGGAGCCTCGAAGGTCTACCGGCCAGATACTCATCCGGCCCGGAGCCTGAGTCAGTTCTCTGACGATTCTTCGGCCAGTACCCTCGCGGTAAGAGCGGAAAGAATAGTACCCTTCCGGCGGCGAGAAGGTCACGCAGAGGAGTGTCCCCCGTGGTCGGTTGACCAATTTAGACGGTTCCGGATATTTGGGTGCGGGTCGAGCATCCCGTAACTGGTGTCAGGCGCGGCTGGCGTCGGCGTCATGCTTCCGGTTTCCGCTCTTGATAGACCAGAGACCGGGCTCGCGCGGCGTCCCGGCACTATTCGGATCGTCAGGCTGGGAAGCTCATGCGGCACGCTGCTCCCCGGAACCAGACCGTGCATCTCGCAATCCGTCGTCCGGGGAACAGCGCGGCCGCGGCGGGCAGTCGTCTTGCTACTGGCTCCCGGCCGGCTCCAAAGCCCGCGCGGCGTACGAGACAAGGTCGGTGTAGCGCACCGCCACGATTTCGACCCGTTCCCCGACTCGTGGAGCGCTTTCACCGACATACCTCGTGGCCATCCGAATGTTCTCGTCCAGGTCGACGATGCACACCTGGTACGGCAGCTCGTCCACGAAAGCCGTCGGTGCCGCGTGGATGGTCGTGTGGGAATAAAGTGTCCCCCGCCCGCTCAGCTCGATCCAGTCAACCTCCTCCTCCCAGTCCTGCGGGGAGATGGGTTTGGGTGGGAAGGCAGCCTGCCCGCTGCGCCGGCCAGCGGTTGTGAGGAGGCGGCCCTCGCGCAGTCCGTCCCAAAATGTCCGGGTAAATTCAGTAATGCGGGGAGGGTACGGGTGCGGACGATCGACGTCGATGGTCTGAATCACTGGTGAACTCCTTCAAGGATGTGTACGAGAGCGGCGTTATAGTTGCCCAGCTCCGCGCTCGTCAGGCCCAGCTCCGCTCCCTGGACTTGACGTTCTCCGGCCAAGCCAAGCAGCTGCTCGTAGATCTCAACGAAACTGTAGAGCGGCGTGACGTATGCCGGGTGGCCCCGCGAGGTGAGCCCGCCCGATGTGGAAATCGGCATATCCCCACCCAATGCCGTCCTGCCCTCAGAGGCCCACCGGGCTCCTTTGCCCACCGGGGCTAGTCCCAGAGCCTCGGATGCCAGGACTTCGACAATCGTGCACGGTGCGTACACTTCTGCGACGTCGATGTCCGCGGCCGTCACACCGGCCGCCTCGTAGGCCTGGCGGGATGCTCCTCGGACGGAGGCGAAGGCCGTCATATCGTTTGGGATCTCGCTGATCTGATGCGCGCCCTCGTGGAAGAAGCCGCGCCCGCGCACCCTGACATACGGTTTGCCCAGACTCTTCGCATACTCCTCATCCGCGAGGACGAGGACCACGGCTCCGTCGCTGCGCGGCGGGACCTCGTACAGGCCGAGGGGCTCGACGATCGGGCGCTGTTCGAGCACCTCCTCGAGGGTAATCGGCTTCCGAAACTGGGCCAAGGGGTTCAACGAGGCGTGCCTCCTGTTCTTAACCGCCACAGAGGCGATCTCCTCCCGGGACGAGCCGTGTTCGTGGATGTACCGGTTGGCGTCCATCGCATACCACGCGATGGGCGTGATGCCGAAGCTCGATTGGAAGTCCACGTCGCCGGTGGCCCGCATTGAACTCATCATGTGGTCCTGGGCGCGGGCAGCAGTCTCGAAGTTGATGCCGAGCGCCAAGGAGACCCGTGCCCGGCCGAGGAGGATGTCATTCGCCGCGTTCTCGAAGGCCCACCCGCCGGTCATTCCGTTGCCCAGGACCTCGGAGACCGTTCCGTGGCATGGCAACCGAAGGTAGTTTGCCATGAAGGTGGCG
>NZ_JBNHGL010000003.1:0-65089 GCF_059091245.1 Arthrobacter sp. Y3225116 | reverse complement strand
GGGAAGATACGTTCCCACGCGCGGCGCACCGGCTGTGCGCGGCAAGCCCGACGGGAATCGTCTGCTTTAAAGGGTACCGCCCAGCGGTGCGGGCTGCTCTGTCATAAGGGTCTCGCTTTCGGTTCCGGTGATGTCTGGTGGTGTCTGGGATTCCGGGAGGGGCGTCAGGGAAGGGCTACGGCGGAGAGTTCGCCGACGGCCACCCGGAGCCGCAGCCGTGTTCCGGCCGGTGCGTCCGCCGCGTCGCGCAGCACACTGCCGTCGGGCAGCTGGGCCACGGCATAGCCGCGGTCCAGGGTGTTTTGGGGGGAAAGCGCACGCACCTGTGCCTTCAGGTGGGCGACCCGGTCGGTGTCACGGTGAACCGCCGCCGAGACGGCCTGGTGGGCCCGCGAGACAAGCCGGTGGAGATCTTCCGCCCGGACGTCCACCATGCCCGTGGGGTTTGCCATCACCGGGCGGCTGCGCAGCGCGGCCAGGCGTTCGGTTTCGCGGTGGACCAACTGCTCCACCCGGCGGGCAAGCAGGGCGCGGGCCTGCCCGATCCGATGCAGTTCCTCGCTGACGTCCGGGACGATGCGCTTGGCGGCGTCGGTCGGCGTGGAGGCACGCAGGTCCGCGACGTCGTCGAGGAGGGGTCGGTCCGCTTCGTGTCCGATGGCGCTCACGACCGGCGTGGCGGCGGCGGCCACCGCCCGGACCAAATCCTCGTTGCTGAAGGGCAGCAGGTCCTCCAGCGAACCTCCGCCGCGGGCGATGACGATGACGTCCACATCGTTGCGCGCGTCGAGCTCCGCAAGTGCCTGCATCACCTGGGCCACGGCATTCACGCCCTGGACGGCAACTTCCCGGACCTCGAACTCGACGGCGGGCCAGCGCAGCGAGGCATTCCGGATGACGTCCTTCATGGCGTCGGAATCGCGTCCGGTAATGAGGCCGATGCGGTGCGGCAGCAGGGGCAGCCGCCGCTTCCGGGACGGATCGAAAAGGCCCTCGGCGGCCAGCGCCCGGCGCAGCCGCTCCAGCCTCACCAGCAGGTCGCCGAGCCCCACCGGTCGGATGTCCCGGGTCTGCATGGTCAGCCGCCCGGTCTTGACGTACAAGTCCGGTTTGATCTGGGCCACCACCCGGGAGCCCGGTTCCAGCGGCATCTCAAGGCGAGCCATCACGCTGCCCCAAACCACCAGGCTGAAGGATGCCTCGGCGTCGGTGTCCCGCAGCGTCAGGTAGGTGGTGGCGTTCCGGCGGTTGAGCTCAATGACCTGGCCTTCCACCCAGGTGGGCGGCACGCGGTCGATGTGCATCTTGAGTTTTTGGGACAGCAGCCGCAGCGGCCACGGGTTGTCCGCCGTGGTCTGGTTGGCAGTCGGGGGCAGGGTTGATTGTCCGGTGCCGGCGCCTTGGACCGCGCTTGACTCCATGAATTGCCCCTTCCGGAGGTGTGATTCCGACGGCTGCCGGAGACCCTCCATTCTTACCAGTTATCCCTGTCAATCGGATTCTCTGTTGTACTGGGTAGGGGTAGGCGGCGCTCCTCGAGTCCGCCGGATCTGTGTGAAGCAAGCAAGGAAACGGAGGCGACCGTGCGGACGTTGTTGGCTGCGGTCGGCGGGCTGCTGGCCGTGCTCCTCGCCGGAGCCGCGCTGTGCGGGGCCTGGGCCGACCAACGGGTGCTCGACCGGGCGGGCTTCGTGTCGCTGGCCGCCCCGCTGGGCGACGACGCCGGGTTCCGGTCGGCGCTGGCCGCGACCATCACGGAAGAAGTTGCCGGCAGTGCAGAGTTGCCGGCCGGTCTGCAGGAACTCGTGCGGCCGATCGTGGAGCGAACCGCTGGGGCGATGACCGAACTGGCCGGATTTCCACGGGCCCTGAACGAGTCGCTGGCCCTGTCGCACGCGCATACGTTCTCCGGGACTTTCGGGGGAGAGGCGGCCGTCACGCTGGATATCGCCCCCATGGTGGCGCTGGCGGTTTCGCGGGTAGCGGACGCGCTGGGTACTAATATCCGGAGCCCCGAGCAGGTGTTGTTGCCGCTGGGCTCTGCGGAGGCAGGCGGGGTCCTGGCCTCGGTGCGGGACCTGCCGTCGCTGTGGTGGGTCGCGGCGGTGGCAGCGGCTGCGGCATTGGTGCTGATGCTGCTGGCCGCCCGGCGTCCCGCCACGGCGCTGGCCTGGGCCGGTATTGGCGCGGGATTACTGGGCGCGGTCCTCTGGCTGGCCGCCGGGCTTGCGCCGCCGCTGGCAGTGAATGCGGCGGGCGAAAGTGCGTTGGCCCAGGTGTTCCTGGGGAGGCTGGTCGAGCTGGCCGTTGCCGACTTCCGGCCCTGGGCCGCCGTCTTTGCCGGCGCCGGAGTGGTGGTCGCGGTGGCCGGTTTCACTCTGCGGGCGGTGCTGGGCGGGGCCCGGCGGGCCGGGCTCACGGGCTAGCATAGAGGCATGGCCAGTACTGCTGTTTCCCTTTCCATGCCTACCATTCCCCGCAAGCGCCGCACCCCGGACGACGTCTGGGCTGCCGCACCCGTGGACGGTGACAAGAAGGTGCTGCTGGCGGCCCCGCGTGGATACTGCGCCGGCGTCGACCGCGCCGTGATCGCCGTGGAAAAGGCGCTGGAGCATTATGGCCCGCCCGTGTACGTGCGCAAGCAGATCGTCCACAACGTGCACGTGGTCTCCACGCTGGAGGAAAAGGGCGCGATCTTCGTCGAAGAGACCGACGAGGTGCCCGAGGGCGCCCTGGTCGTTTTCTCGGCGCACGGCGTTTCGCCCGCCGTGGTGCAGTCCGCCGAGGACCGCCAGCTGCGGACCATCGACGCGACCTGCCCGTTGGTGACCAAGGTGCACCGGGAAGCCGTGCGGTTCGCCCGCGACGGCAACGAGATCCTGCTGATCGGTCACGAGGGACACGAAGAAGTCGAAGGGACCTACGGGGAAGCGCCGGACCACACCACGATCGTCAACAACCCGGACGAGGCGCGGACCGTGCAAGTGCGCGATCCGGAAAGGCTGATCTGGCTGTCGCAGACGACCCTCTCGGTCGACGAGACGCTGGAAATCGTGTCCATCCTGCGGGATCGCTTCCCGGCTCTGCAGGATCCGCCGAGCGACGACATCTGCTACGCAACCTCCAACCGCCAGGCCGCAATTAAGAAGATCGCACCCCAGGCGGACCTGGTGATTGTGGTCGGCTCCGAAAACTCATCCAACTCCGTGCGGCTCGTCGAGGTCGCCCTCGAATACGGCGCCAAGGCGGCCTACCGCGTGGACTTCGCCAACGAGGTTGACGAGTCCTGGTTCGAGGGGGTGGCCACCGTCGGCGTGACCTCCGGAGCCTCCGTGCCGGAGGTCCTGGTGCGCGAGGTGCTGCGCCTGTTGGGAGAGTACGGCTACGGCGACGTGGAAGAAGTGGTCACCGCCCAAGAGGACATCCTTTTCTCGCTGCCCAAGGAACTGCGCGCCACGCTCAAGGAACGCGGCGACGATTCGCGCGGCCTCGGCGGCCGCGTCACCCGCCCGGCACGCTAACCCTGGCATCCGCTGCGCAGGGTGGCCCCAAGCGGGCCGCCCTGCAAGGCGTACCGATTGCCCTGCTACGCGGCCGGGTCCCGGCCTTCAATCAGTTCGGGGGCCGAGAGCAGCCGGGGCGTGTTCTCCAAGGCCGCCGGGGCGGCGGGTTCCTCCAAGGACGTGCCGTCGAAGGCGTAGATCTTCCGCGCGGTCGGCAACACCCTTGATTCCAGCGTCCCAACAAACGAGTTGTAGCGCTCGACCGAGCTCTTGAGCGACGAGCCCAGCCGGGTGACATGATCGCCCAGCGTGCCGAGCCGCTCGTAGAGCTGCCGCGAGAGGTCGAAGATCTCGCGTGCGTTGTCCTTGAGCACTTCCTGCCGCCAGGTAAAGGCCACCGACTTCAGCGTGGCCAGCAGCGAGACGGGGGAGACCAGCGCAACGCTGCGGGCAAAGGCGTGGTCGAGCAGGCCTGGATCGGCATGCAGGGCGGCGGAGAGCACCGCCTCCGAGGGCAGGAAACAGAGCACCAACTCCGGGGAGGCCTGCAGGCTCTCCCAATACTTCCGCGCCGCCAGGGCATCCACGTGTGCGCGCACCGCCTTGGCATGGGCGTTCAGCAGATCCACCCGTTGCTGCTGTTCCGCGGCCGATGCGGCCGACGGAATTTCCTGCGCCTGCAGGTAGGCACGCAGCGGGACCTTGGCATCCGCGACGATGGACTTTCCACCCGGCAGCCGGATGATCATGTCCGGGCGGCCGGTCCGGTCCGCGCCGGCGAGGTGCACCTGCTCGTCAAAGTCCACCCGGGCGAGCATGCCGGCAGCCTCCACCACCCGGCGCAACTGCACCTCGCCCCACTGCCCGCGGGCGGAATTGGACTGCAGCGCGGAGGCGAGCGTCTGCGTGGAACGCATCAGGGCCTCGTCGCTGCGCTGGGCCGCGCGCAACTGTTCGGCCAGCTGGCCGAACTGCTCCACCCGGTCCCGTTCCAGCAGGCTGACCTGCTGCTGGACGAGCTTGAGCTTCTCACCGACCGGGATCAGGGCGCGCAGCACGGTGTTCTCTTGCTCATCATGGGCGTAGAGCTGCGCGTTCTGCTCGGCGAGCATCCGGCGCTCCGCCTCCGCCCCGGCGAGGCGGGCCGAGAGCTCTGCCAGCCGGTCGCCGTCGTCCTTCGCGGCGTCCTGCAGATCCGCCAGCCGGCGGCGGAAAAGGACGGCCACGGCCGCGGCGCCGGCGGCGGCGCCCACGAACAGGGCCAGAAGGGCGAGAAGTACATGCGATGCATCCATACCTTCACCATGCCAGCCGCCTCGGACAAAATACGGCACGCGGACCGATGTGTCCGGGCCACGGTATCCTTGACTACCGTGGCTCTAACTATTGGCATCGTCGGACTGCCCAACGTCGGCAAATCAACTCTCTTCAACGCTTTGACCCGCAACAGCGTGCTCGCGGCAAACTACCCGTTCGCCACCATCGAGCCGAACGTCGGCGTGGTCTCGCTGCCGGACCCGCGGCTGGAGAAGCTGGCGGAGATCTTCGGGTCGCAGCGGATCCTGCCCGCGACCGTGTCCTTCGTGGACATTGCCGGCATCGTCAAGGGCGCTTCCGAAGGTGAGGGGCTGGGCAACCAGTTCCTGGCGAACATCCGCGAAGCGCAGGCGATCGCCCAGGTCATCCGTGTTTTCGACGACCCCGACGTGGTCCACGTGGACGGCAAGGTCGACCCGCGTTCGGACATGGAGACCATCAACACGGAGCTGATCCTGGCCGACCTCCAAACCTTGGAGAAGGCCCTCCCGCGGGTGGAGAAGGAAGTCAAGATCAAGAAGCGCGACGCCGCGGAGCTGGCTGCCCTGCAGGCGGCGCAGAAAGTCCTGGAGCGCGGCGACACCGTCTTTTCCTCCGTCGAGAGCGACAAGCTGGACATGGAGAACCTCCGGGAACTGAGCCTGCTGACCGCCAAGCCGTTCATCTATGTGTTCAACGTGGACGACGCCGTGCTCGGCAGCCCCGAGCGGCAGGCCGAGCTGCGCGGGCTGGTGGCTCCGGCCGACTGCGTGTTCCTGGATGCCAAGCTGGAAGCTGATCTCGTGGAGCTGGACGAGGAAGAGGCCCGCGAGATGCTGGAGATGAACGGCCAGGACGAGTCCGGGCTGGACCAGCTGGCGCGGGTGGGCTTCCACACGCTGGGCCTGCAGACCTATCTGACGGCCGGGCCGAAGGAAGCGCGCGCCTGGACCATCAACCGAGGCGACACTGCTCCGCAGGCCGCCGGCGTGATCCACTCGGACTTCCAGCGCGGCTTCATCAAGGCCGAAGTGGTTTCGTTTGCCGATCTGGTGGAGGCCGGGTCCATGGCCGAGGCCAAGGCCCGCGGCAAGGTGCGGATCGAAGGCAAGGACTACGTGATGGTCGACGGCGATGTGGTGGAGTTCCGTCATGGAATAACCTCTGCAAACCAAGGCAAGAAGTAGTCACGAGCGCGGCTGGCGAGGGATCCGGCATTGGCCGCGCATGACCGCGCAGCCTCGGTCTAGGGCTGCCTTCAAGGACGAGTCCCTAATCAAGCGACGGGTGATGAGCTTCTTCTGCACAGTCCGCATCTACCCGCCCCACGGGGAAAAAGCCGGTCGATTCCCGGATCGTGCAAATTCAGGCCTGCGATGTACATGTCAGACGTATCGGGCCGCATTCAAGAAAGCGGCCCGTGGAAGGAAGGGGTCCGTTGATGGCGACGGCCTATGAGCGGTACAACGGCCACAAGGTCTGGGAGACGCTCCAGCTCAAAAAGGATGCGCTTACTGCGGCACGGTTCGACGAAGCATCCGCGGAGCAATGGCGCGTCGACATCCTTGAGTGGCTGGATGAGGCGCTCAAGACAAAGGGCGCGCGTCAACCCGCGCTCTACCTCAGCGCCCTTGAGCCCCTCGGCGCGGCACTAAACCAGCTGCCCGTCGAGACCATTGCGTTTAAACAGTACGTCTCGCCGAACACGTACCGAAACGGCCAGGGGATTACAACGCTCGAGAACGCACTTAAAGCGCTGCCGCTTCCTCCGCCCAGAGACCTGAAGACGTCCTACGTAGATCTGCTCGACAAGGAGGTTGACGCGCGAAACGTCTTGCTAACTGAACTCGAGGCGCGCGTGAAGAAGACGGAGAAGGCCCTCCAACAGCGACTGGACGAACTCAGTACCGTCTCGAACGAGGTGGAGAAGTTGCGCAACGAGATCCAGTCACAGAAAGACGCGATCACCCAGGTTAGCGAGTCGGCCGAGGCGGACATGCGAGGGGCGTGGGAAGAAGCGATTGATAGTTGGAAGCAGGAGCGCAGAAAGACCGACGCAGAGCACGATGCTGAGGCGCTGGACAACGTCGCCACGCTAGCCGCGGTGACCAAAGCGGGAGAGGCTCTAGCCGAGCACGCGGCAGGCGACCTTAGCGCGGCTGATTGGTATGGCCGGGCCAAGCGGGAGCGCCGGGCAGCGCAGTGGATTCGGGCAGGAGCGTTGGCGGCGTTCATATTTGCCGGGACCGTCGGCTACTTTATCGTCAGTGAGGCCATATCGGACAACTTCGACCTCTCGGTCGGGGGAGGGATCCTGCGGGCCTCGGTGGCTGTCGTCATCGGCGCGTTCGGCGCTCTCCTGCTCCGAGAGGGCGGCAGGCACTTCCGCGAGGCGGACACGGCGGAGGACGTCGCGCTCTCGCTCAAGGCACTGGCTCCGTTCTACGCCAACTCGGAGGACGAGATCCGACTCGCCGCCCGTGTGCAGGTCGGTGACGCCGTTCTCGTCAAGAACGTCTTGTCGAGGTTCTCACACCGCGACGCTGCGAAGCACGCTGGAGATGTCAACACTGCCGAGTTGCCTGGGTTCGTCAGGGACGCCACGAATGCGCTGAACCTGCCGGGCGGCGCTGCGTCGAATCCCTGATCCTTGGTTGTAGCTTGCCACGTCCTAAGCGGCGGTAACTCAGACGATGAACCGTACTGAACAACAACAAGGACAGCGACCCATCGATGACGCTTACGCTCGGCCCGGTCCTGCACAGCACCGGCATTGACCCGGGGGAGGCCTTGGTAATCCGTCACGCCTACGTGCGCGAGCACGAGGACACTGGCGAGCAGGGCCTCCACGCCGACTCCACCGACGACGAAATCCTGCAGTACACGAGCCAGCAGTCCGCGAAGCTTGGGAAATTCCCCGTCGCCCCGCCACGCATCTGGGTCGTCTTCGTCAAGGAGGGCGGCAATCGGGCGAGGCTCTGGTCCGTGGTAGAGAACCGCGGCGAGACCTCTAACGACGGAGAGCAGCGTATGTACGACCTAGCCGTCTCCCAACAGATGGCGGATCTCCTGAACAGGCTCGTAATCGGGTGGCGGTCGCCGCGCACCTGGTGGATCAAAGGCTCGACGGCGGCGGGTTATCCTGTCATGGAGATCGCCGACGCGGAGCCGATTCGGTTTCCAGGCTTTGACCGGCTTGTCCTGGACCATGCGCAGCTCCAGGCGGTGATGCGCGAGCACCGCTACGCTTCGTGGCGCACCGCCCTCGCGTCTGTGGCAGGCATATACCTCATCACCGACACACGAGACGGACGCCAGTACGTCGGCAAAGCCGACGGGGTCGAGAGCATCCGTCAGCGCTGGAGCGCATACGCGACCAACGGCCACGGCGGCAACGTCGAGCTGCGCAACGTCGACGCGAGCAGCTTCCGGTTCTCGCTGCTGCGGGTGTTCGACCCCGCCACGCCCACCCGAGAGATCGACACGGCGGAAAGCCACTTCAAGCTTGCCCTCGATACGCGACGGCACGGCCTGAACGGGAACTGACACACGCCCAGAAATGGCGTTGCTGACTAAGGGACTCACTTGCAGCCTGCCGTCCGACGACTGCGGCGCTGCTGGAACTTCTTCTTCGGGTAATCCGAGCTAAACCGAGTCTGATCCTGTGAGACCCCAGTAAGATCAAGACAGACAGCGACTAAACGGCCCTGTCAGTCCTGAGGAGTGCACTAGTGAATGAACCGTGGCTTTCTGCCGACGCCATCGCAGCCTACCTCGGCGTGACCAAGGAGACCGTCTACACCTGGATTGCCGAACGCTCTATGCCGGCCCACAAGGTCGGTAGGCTCTGGAAGTTCCAGACCAGCGAGGTCGACGCCTGGGTCCGCAACGGCGGGACTGCGGCCTCGGACGCGGGCGACGGTAAGTGATGACCTTGAGCAGTGCCGGCGGTTCCGGGAGAACTAGTCTCGGCCCTAGATGCACGAATATGACCCTAGAAAGAGTGAGTTGTGGCGCTTAAGAAATCTGATCTGTATTCCTCGCTGTGGAGCAGCGCCGATGAGCTGCGCGGGTCGATGGATGCAAGCCAGTACAAGGACTACGTGCTCACCCTGCTGTTCGTGAAGTACGTCTCGGACAAGGCGAAGGCTGACAAGTCGGCGCTCATCTACGTCCCCGACGACGGCTCCTTCGACTACCTCATCTCGCTCAAAGGCAAACCCGACGTTGGGGAAAAGGTCAACATCGCGATCAGGCGTCTCGCCGAAGAGAACGACCTGCTGGGTGTCATTAACAACGCCGACTTCGACGACCCCGCCAAGCTGGGCTCCGGTAAGGAGCTGCAAGAAAAGGTCTCGAACCTGATCGGTATCTTCCAGGACATGGACTTCACCGGCTCCAAAGCCGAAGGGGACGACCTCCTGGGCGACGCCTACGAGTACCTCATGAGGCACTTCGCCACCCAATCGGGTAAGAGCAAGGGCCAGTTCTACACCCCAGCCGAAGTTTCGCGCGTGATGGCGCAGTTGCTTCAAATCCCTGCCCACACCCCGAAGTCCACGACCGTGTATGACCCGACCTGCGGCTCAGGATCGCTGCTGATCAAGGTCGCCGACGCCGCACCGAACGGGCTGACAATTTACGGCCAGGAGAACGACAACGCCACCTGGGCGCTCGCCCGGATGAACATGATCCTCCACGGCAACGAGACCCATGACCTGCGCCAGGGAAACACTTTGGCTAACCCGAAGTTCACTTACAACGGTAACCTCCAAACATTTGACTACCTCGTGGCCAACCCGCCGTTCTCCCACAAGACCTGGACAAACGGTTTTGACTACTCCTATGGTCGCTTCGACGGATTCGATACGCCGCCTGACAAGAACGGCGACTACGCGTTCCTCCTGCACATGGTCAAGTCGTTGCGGCCGCGAGGCAAAGGCGTCGTCGTCCTCCCGCACGGTGTGCTGTTCCGCGGGAACTCCGAGGCGAGGATCCGCACCGAGCTCATCAAGCGTGGCTACATAAAGGCGATCATTGGTCTGCCGGCGAACCTTTTCTACGGCACCGGCATCCCTGCCTGCCTGATCGTGCTCGACAAGGAAGACGCCCAGGTGCGCACCCGCATCTTCATGATCGACGCGAGCAAGGGTTTCGCCAAGGACGGCCCCAAAAACAGGCTGCGCCCGCGCGACATGCACAAGATCGTCGACGCCTTCACCAGCGGTAAAGAGATTGCGGGCTACTCTCGAATGGTGCCGATCAGCGAGATCGCTGATCCGAAGAACGACTACAACCTCAACATTCCCCGCTACATCGACTCTTCCGACTCCGAGGACATCCAGGACCTCCGCGGGCACGTGCACGGTGGCATCCCGGACCGCGACCTCGACGCACTCCAGCCTTACTGGGATGCGTTCCCGAACCTCCGCGGCGAGCTCTTCGCACCGCTGCGCGACGGCTACTCGGAGTTGAAGGTCGAGCCGGGCGCGATCCGGTCAACAGTCACCGGCTCCGTTGAATACGAGGCTTTCGATCAAGACACCGCGAACACGGTGCAGCAGTGGTGGGGGAGCAAGCGCGGTCCGCTCGAAAAGATCGAACGGGACACCAAACCCGCTGACCTCATCCACGACATCTCCGAGGCACTCCTGTCCGCGTTCCGGCCACGACCGCTTATCGATGAGTACGGCGTCTACGAGAAGCTCATGAGCTACTGGAACGACGTCATGCACGACGACGTGTCGCTGATCGTCAGTGAAGGTTGGATTCAGGCCGTGCAACCGCGCGCCGCACGTACCTGGAAGGACAAGAACAACAAGCCCAAGTACGAAGGCGCCCACATCGTCTTCGGCACCGGCGCGAAGGCGCAGCGCTGGGTCATGGACCTCCTGCCGCCCGAGCATGTGGTCGCTCGCTACTTCGCTGCCGAGCAGGCCGAACTGGACCGCCTCACCGAGGCGCGTGACGCAACCACCCTTGCGATTGCTGAGTACATCGAGGAGAACGCCGTCGAAGGCGGCCTGCTGTTCGACGCCGCAGACGACGAAGGCAAACTCACCAATGCTGCCGCGAAGGCGGCGTTGAAGGAACTGAAGACCACCAAGGGCGACCCCGACGAGATCGCGGCACTCGCCAAGGTAATTGCGTTATTCGCAGCGGAGACCAAAGCGAAGGCTGCGCTCAAGGACGCAACCATCGCGCTCAACGAGGAGACGATCGCGAAGTACAAGACCCTGACGGAGACTGAGGTGCAGAACCTGGTCATCGACGATAAATGGGGCGCCACGCTCAAACGACAAGTCAACGATGAGGTCACTGCACTTGGGCAGTTCCTCGTGACGCGGTTACGAGTTCTAGCGTTTCGTTACGGGTCAGCACTACCCGACTTGGAGAAGGAGATCGATCGGTTATCTGAGATAGTCGAACTCCACCTTGCTGAAATGGGCCTGGGAAAGTGACTATTGAAGTGGAACATGTCTCGCTCGGCGACGTGGTTCGTTGTGAGCGTGGGTCGATCAGAACAGGACCATTTGGAACCACGCTAAGAGCTTCAGAATATTCAGATGTTGGAGTTCCCGTCGTTTCTGTTGGCGAGGTTGGATATGGCTCGTTTCGAATCCACGGTGAAACCCGCCGGGTAGGCCCGGACGTTTTGAAACGTCTGCCCATCTATCGCTTGAGTGTCGGCGATATCGTGTTTGCTCGTAAGGGGGCGGTCGATCGGTGCGCAACCGTTCGGGAAGCCGAGGACGGTTGGTTCCTCGGCTCTGATGGAATCCGGATTCGTTTTGGGCGTGGAAGTAGGCAGATAAACCCGATCTACCTGGGCTATGCGCTGCACGCATCGGACGTTCGACGTTGGCTCCTTCGCAACGCGACCGGCACCACAATGGCGACGCTGAACCAGGACCTCCTCGAACGTGTTCCCGTCTGGGTTCCGGAGAAAGCTGAACAGGACCGTATCGCTTCTGCTCTCGACAATGTATCTGATCTGGTTGGAGCGCTGGAAAAGCTGATTGTGAAGAAGCGTGATGTCAAGCAGGGCATGATGCAGGAACTCCTCACCGGCCGCACCCGCCTCTCGGGCTTTACCGGCGACTGGAAGCTCCTGCCAGTGGCCGACAAATCTCACCTCAAAGCCCGTATTGGCTGGCAGGGACTCACCACCCGCGAGTATTTGACGTCCGGTGAGTACCGACTCGTCGGAGGGACTGACTTCAAGAACGGTCGCGTCGATTGGGGAGCTACGGCGTTCGTGGATAAGCGGCGCTTTGACCAAGACCAAAACATTCAACTCATGAATGGTGACGTTCTCATTACGAAGGACGGCACGATTGGTAAAGTGGCCATTGTTGACTCAATGCCTGGTCCGGCAACTCTGAACAGTGGCGTATTTGTATTACGCCCAAAGCGCGACGCGTACGTTGCAGAGTTCATCTACTGGATGCTGCGATCTCGTGTGTTCGAAGAGTTCGTTGCGGGGCTCAGTGCGGGATCGACAATCACCCATCTATACCAGAAAGATTTGGTGACCCTTGAACTACTGGTTCCTCCCACACTTGAGGAGCAGTCAGCGATCGCCCGGTTCTTGACAGATGCTCACACCGAGATCGCGGCACTGGAGCGCCGGCTTGAGTCTGCGCGTGCTGTGAAGGTTGGGATGATGCAGGAGCTGTTGACGGGGCGGACCCGCCTGCCAGTGACGGAGGAAGTATGAGCGCGGTCGGTCAGAAGGAGCGCGAGACGCAGCGCCGGGTCATCGAGCTCTTCCAAGACAAGCTCGGGTACGTCTATGGCGGGAACCTGAAGGATCAGGACAACCGCAACGTCGACGAGGTGAAGCTCCGCGCTTACCTGCTCAGCCGTGGGTACGACGAGGCTCTGGTCTCTCGAGCGGTACAGCAGCTCCTGACCGCCGCAGCATTCGGCGGCGGCTCTTCGTTGTACGACCAGAACCGCAGGGTCTATGAGCTGCTTCGGTACGGCGCCAAGGTCAAGGCCGACTTCGGCGAAACCACCCAGTCAGTCCACCTGATCGACTGGACCAACCCGACAAAGAACGACTTCGTCGTGGCCGAAGAGGTCACGGTCAAGGGCGAGCACACGAAGCGACCAGACCTCGTGCTCTACGTGAACGGGATCGCGCTCGGTGTAGTGGAGTTGAAGCGCTCGACAGTGAGCGTCGCCAGCGGCATCCGTCAGAACATCGGCAACCAGCGCCACGACTTCGTCCGCCCGTTCTTCACGACCGTCCAGCTGCTGTTCGCGGGCAACGATGTCGAGGGGCTGCACTACGGGGTGATCGAGACCGCGGAGAAGTACTGGTTACGGTGGAAGGAGGAAGGCGAGAACGCTGACCTCGACCTCGCGATCACCCAGATGTGCTCCAAGGAACGCTTCTTGGAGATCATCCACGACTTCATCGTCTACGATGCGGGTGTCAAGAAGTCCCCGCGCCACAACCAGTACTTCGGCGTCCGGGCCGCGCAAAATCGTATTGCGAAGCGCGAGGGCGGCATCATCTGGCATACGCAGGGGTCGGGCAAAAGCTTGACGATGGTTTGGTTGGCCAAGTGGATCCTGGAGACGCAGCATGATGCCCGTGTCCTTGTGATCACGGACCGCACCGAGCTGGACGATCAAATTGAGGCCGGCTTCTCCGGGGTAGGCGAGAAGATAGTCCGCACCCAGTCGGGCGCGGACATGCTTGCAATGCTCAACACATCCAACCCGCCTCTCATGTGCTCGCTGGTGCACAAGTTCCGCGGCACGGACGACGAAGCCCGCGACAAGGATGCCGAGGACTTCGCGAAGGAACTCAAGACCAAGATCCCGGCCGAGTTCAGTGCGAAGGGCAACATCTTCGTATTCGTCGATGAGGCCCACCGCACCCAGAGCGGCAAGATGCACCGAATCATGAAGGACCTGCTACCCGGGGCGATGTTCATCGGCTTCACCGGCACGCCGCTGCTGAAGAGTGATAAGAAGACCAGCATCGAAACCTTCGGTTCCTTCATCCACACCTACAAGTTCGACGAGGCCGTCCGCGACGGCGTCGTACTCGATCTAAAGTATGAGGCCCGCAGTGTTGAGCAGGAGCTTCAGGGATCCGCAGCGGTCGACAAGTGGTTTGACGCCAAGACGCGTAATCTCACCGACCTGTCCAAGGCTCGACTGAAGCAGAAGTGGGGCACCATGCAGAAGGTATTCTCTTCTGCACCCCGCTCGGCGCAGATCGTCCAAGACATCCTCATGGACATGGAGACGCAGCCGCGGTTGCTCAGCGGGCGGGGCAACGCCATGTTGGTGAGCGACTCGGTCTACCAGGCCTGCACGTTCTACGAGGCCTTCGTAAAGAGCGGCTTCAAGGGCAAGGTCGCGATCGTCACCAGCTACAAGCCCAACGCGACCGCGATCTCAAAGGAAGACGCGGGGGAGGGCGACACGGAGGAGCTTCGCAAGTACGAGATCTACCGGCAGATGCTTGCCGATCACTTCGGCGAGCACCCCGAGAAGGCCATCGGCCGCGTCGAAGAGTTCGAGGCCGATGTCAAGAAGAAGTTCCTCAAAGAGCCCGGCCAGATGCGGCTCCTCATCGTCGTCGACAAGCTCTTGACCGGCTTCGATGCGCCGAGTGCGACGTACCTGTACATCGACAAGAAGATGCGCGACCATGGCCTCTTCCAGGCGATCTGCCGGGTCAACCGTCTCGACGGTGACGACAAGACCTACGGGTACATCGTCGACTACCGTGACCTGTTCAAGTCACTCGACAAGACCGTCACCGACTACACTTCCGAGGCCTTCGGCGAGTACGAGACCGATGATGTCGACGGGTTGATCAGTGACCGCAACGAGCAAGATCGCAAGGATCTAGACGAGGCTCTCGACGCCGTCCGTGCACTGTGCGAGCCGGTCGCTGCCCCCAAGGGCACGCTCGAATACCAGCATTACTTCGTCGCGTCCACGCCCGGCGATGCCGACCAAATCAAGGACAACGAACCCAAACGCGTCCTGCTCTACAAGTCCGTTGCCACTCTCGTACGGGCCTTCGGAGCCGTCGCAAGCGACATGGAAGCCATCGGCTACACAGGGGCTGAGATCGCGTCGATCAAGGAAGAAGTCGCCCACTACGCCGCCGTCAAGAGCGAGGTCGAGGCCGGAGCCGGCGAGAACATCGACATGAAGCAGTACGAGGCCGGGATGCGCCAACTGCTCGACACCTATATCAACGCCAAGCCCGTCGAACAGGTCGCCGACTTAAAGAAGACCTTGGTCGAGCTGATCGTCGAGCGCGGGCCGGACGCAGTCGACATGCTGCCACCAGGAATCAGGGGCAGCAGCGCGGCCACTGCGGAGACGATCATCAACAACGTCCGCAAGACCATCGTTGACGAGCACGCGATGAACCCGCGCTACTACGACCATATGTCCGAACTCCTCGACGCACTGATCGAGAAGCAGAAAGAAGACGCCGAGGGCTACGCAGACTACCTACGCAAACTTATCGAGCTGACGAAGAAGGTCGGCACCCGAGAAGCAGCAGATGGAAAGACTTACCCTGAATGGGCGAGCACGCCCGCACGTCGGGCGATCGTGGACTTCGGGTGGCGGCCGGTCGATCTGGTCGTAGACTACGAGGCGTTGCACCATCGGATCCAGTCGAGCAAGGAGCACGGATGGGCCGACGCCGGTGCCGGCAAGATGAAGGAACGAGCGCTCGCTCGTGAGCTTCGCAAGGAGCTCCCCGACATCGAAGAGGACTGCCTGGCGGAGTTCATCGAATTGTTGAAGAACAACGATGAGTACCGCTAGCGGCTACCTGACTGTCGCGGGACTTGGTGTCGACGTCGTCTACAAGGACATCAAGAACATGCACATCTCGGTCTACCCACCGGTGGGCCGGGTGCGAGTCGCGGCGCCGCAGCGGACGACTGAAGACGCGATCCGGCTCGCTATCGTGCAGCGTCTCTCGTGGATTAAGCGGCAGCAGGAGCAGCTCCAGAACGCGGACAGGCAAACAGAACGCAAGATGGTATCGGGGGAGACACACTACGTGTGGGGGCAGCGCCACCTCCTCGACGTCTCCAAGTCGAGCGGTGCATACGGTGTCGAGCTCAAGGGCAACACGCTCTGGGTGATCACTCCACCCGGAACCGACGCCGCCGGACGGTTCGGGGCACTCGATCGTTGGTACCGGCGTGAGCTCAAGGCCGCCGTGCCCGCACTGTTGGAGAAGTGGCAGCCGATCCTTGGCGTAAAGGCGAACAAGTTCGTCGTACGCCGGATGAAGACCAAGTGGGGGACGTGCGTCTCCACGTCGCGGGCGATCTGGCTCAACCCCGAGTTGGCGAAGAAGGACCCGCGATGCCTGGAGTACATTGTCGTCCACGAACTCGCACACCTGGTCGAACGCGGGCACGGTGAGAAGTTCGTGGCCTTGATGGACCAAGTTCTTCCCGACTGGCGAGCACGCCGAGACGAGCTGAACGAAGCCCCGCTCGGGCACGAGGAGTGGGGCGAAGTCGAGCAGGCGTGATGTGGCGAGGCGGCGGCACGGCCAGCGGCCACCTGTCCTCCACGACGCAGCGGGCCAGCCGGAGCCGGCCTTTCGGGGTCAGGACGGCGTTGCCATGGTATGCCGGGCGTCCCTAACGTCCGTGGTCAATACATCTAGACGGGCCCCTATCGGCCCGGCCCTCTCGACGGTCAATTCGGCTCTGCGGACTAGATGAGGCCAGTTCCCTAGAAGGGAAAATCGGGAGGCGTGGTATGCACTCGGGCACCGCCGGCCTCTCCGGACGCGCTTGTCAGGTCGAGAGGTTCCTCATCTTTCTGCCATTCCGTCCGCACCGCGATGATCAGTTCGCGATCCTTTGCTCGCAGAACCTTCTTGAATGCCTTGGATCGTGCTCCCGCGGTGCCGACAAATCCCCTGGAGATCAGCTGCGTGAATGCCGTTCGCCCGAGGTACTTGGCATTCTGGTACGTGACACGAAATCCGCCCCTTGGACCAGCTTTGAACGTGTCTTCTTCCATCGCAAGTCGCAACCAGTCAGCGGGGACGTGCATCCCTTTGAGGGTCTTGCCGTCGAGCACGCTTCCCGCATCGCCGCGAACAAACTTAAACCAGAACGGCGTTCCGAAAGCGCGCCAATCGGCAGCCGCCGCCGGTGAACCTTTTCCAATCGGCATCAGCTTGAGCTGCTTTTCGATCTCCCCTTTCCTCAAGTAGGCCCATTCCGAGCCGCCGGAAGGTCGGTGCGAGGTGACCTTTTCAAGCCGCTTGTACTGAATGAAGGTGAATGAATCGTGAATTTGGTCCCAATAGAGAAGGTCGACCCCGAGCTCCAGCTCAATCGGCTTCTTGTTGACGGACATGACGACCAGTTTCTTCTGATCCCATTTATCCGTGAACACGGTGACGCTCGCGGCGCGCTGCTCGCCAACCAGTTTCCCGTCGAAGCGCTGGAGGTCGAGCGGGAGAAGCTCCTCTTCGAGGTCCAGCTCGTACCCCGCGTTGAGCAGCGTTTGGAGCAGTGTCTCGTCCTCGGTCTCTGCCGGCGGCGCCACGAAGGCATCTGCTGGAAGTTCGATCTCCGCTAGCTGAGCCGCGAGTTGTACTGCGTCCTTCGCCTCCACCCGGGATTGCTCAACCTGTGACGGGAATGTACGCGGTTCACCGAGCACCTGCTCCAGCCAGATTGCGACAGAGGGATCGAGGCTCTTGAGATAGGCGATCAGAGCTGAGGCAGTTTTGAGGTCGAGTCCTCGCGAATGGAAGGTGGCCGGAACGTCACCGAGTTCGATGGACTCATTTCGCAAAGGACCGAGCGGGACAGGAGCCGGCAGGCGGTGAATGGGAGTGAGTGTCGCTCTCACCACACGCTTGCTACTCCCGCGATCCCACGGACAACCGCCAGGGCAACGATGAAGTCGCCCTCGGCCAGACCTTCATCATCTGGATCATCGAAGTCGTCATAGCCAGTCTGTACGGCTACGCAGACCGCTCCCACGGTCGGAGCGGCGTCCTTATCGAACGCCTCTGAGATGCGAGAGGCGCCCATATGGCTAATCCGGTTCGCCCCTTTGGCGCGAAAGAAGTACAGCGGTGCGAGCGGAGCAGCGTCGGTCTCATCGGGCATGGTTACATTCAAGCAAATCACCAGGCGTGCACATCGAGCAGTTGCTCGATGTGGTTGAACTTGGTCGAGCTGAAGCCCGGTCAGTCAGCGGACGACCGTAAAGACGATCCCTCAGCGGCCCTCTTGAGCACAGTTCAGCGCTGAGGCGGGGAGTGCCGTTGTCTCGAAAACATCTCCAAAACGAGACGAGACCCGTTCACCGGCAAAACACCGGCGAACGGGTCTCGAAATGTTGTCTCAGAAGTTTCAGCTTCGGGCTGGGGTTTACGAGACTCCGGCTGTCGAACGGTGCCTGTAATAGGTCGCCTTGGACCATCCGACGGTCCGGGCGGCATCGACAACTCCGAGTCCCTCGGAGACGATGAGGTGCTTCACGGTCCGGAGGTTCAGAGCCACCTTCTCCGCGTTCGGGGCCGGACGGCCGAACTTGACGCCCCGGGCCTTGGCAGCATCGATGCCGGCCTGGACGCGTTCCTGGATGAGCTCGCGCTCGTACTCGGCGAACGTCGCCATGAGGCTAAGCATGAGCCGGCCTTCCCGGGTCTCGGGAGTGATGCCGTCGGACAGTGATTTGATCTTCACGCCGCGGTCGACAAGATCCTTCACTGTCGTGATGACGTCGATCATCGAGCGGCCAATGCGGTCGATGCGCCACACGACGAGCTCGTCACCCTCACGGAGTCGTCCGTCAAGGTTCGCCCATCCCGAACGGGATTTGGCTTCCTTGGAACCGGAGACCTGGTCGGAGAAGATCTGCTTCGCACCGACGCCGACATAGATGAGTGCCCGACGCTGGAGGTCGTCGTCCTGCTTGTCCTTGGTACTCGTGCGCGTGTAGCCGTACTTCATGGTTGATTCCTTTCCGGAAAGCTGGTCAGGCCGCTGCCAAGAGCTGGTCGCGCCAGGCTTTCTTGATGTCGGGACGCGGGGACGGAAGGGTGATGAGATCGGAGTAGCCGGAGAACGTCTGCCGCAGATGCAGGGCCCTCTCGAAGGCGTCCTGCTCCCCATCAGTTGCGTGAAGTTCGGCTCCGGCGACCTGATGGCCCACCCGTTCGATATCGCGGCGGTGGCTGATGATCTCCTCACGGATCTCCGGCATGATCTCGTCGATGTTGACGTCGTCAGGCTCTAGGTCCAGCGCGGCCTCGGCATAGGTCAGCACCGCGCCCAGGTGCGTCAGCTTTCCGTCCTCACAGACGTGGTCGGGAGAAGTCAGGCCGAGTTCTGCTGCATAGCGGGTCGCGTGGGAACTGCGAGTAGAACGGGAGCCCTTGACGTCGAGCCACATTGCGATCATGTCGACAGTTCGTCACGATCACGTTCGGCTTGTTCGGCGGCAACGCGCTCCTGGTACTCGAGCGTGGCCTGCTCTGCCTTGAGGGCGGCTTCACGGGCAGCTTGTTCTTCGGCTTGCTGACGGGTCTGTGCCTCACGTTCGGCCCGTTCAGCGGCCTCCCGCTCATCAGCGGCCTGGCGCTCCCGCTCAGCCTGTTCTGCACGCTTGGCCTGTTCTGCCTGTTCGGCGTGCCGGCGCTCCTCGTGAGCCCGGAGTTCGGTTTCCTCGGCTTCCTGGCGCTTCCACTCGGCAGCTTCGCGCTCCAGCCGGGCCCAGTAGCTCGGCCCCTTGGCCAGGTAGATCCTTTCGTACTTACGATGCACGTCACGGGCCGACAGTTCGCCTTTGAGCACGCGATTAGAAATGCGTTCGATCATGGTGAGACGTACCGGACGCTCGGGATCGACATGCTCGCGGGCATTGAGCGCATCCACGTCGGCACGCCAGTCCCAACCTGGCGTCGCGATCATCTCGTCATCGCCGTACCGGGCCTTGCCGAGCGCCTGCTGGTCAGGGTGCTCATGGGTGTTGTACCGGGCGCCCCGTGCCATTGCGAACTTGCCGCGGTCGGTGCCGGGTTCACCCGGGTGGACGATGAAGGGCTTCACAATAACCGGCACCGAGAACTTGCGCTGGACCGCTGCAGGTGTGCGCTGGGTTCTCGAGTACCAGAAGACGTGAGCGTGTTCTTCAGTGCCGGGATCGCGGTCGTGGACCGTGCCATGCGCCCGGTCGTTCGGGTGGGCCGCAACGAACTCCTCGATCATCAGGCGGGTCAAGGCATTGGACACGATAGACCAGCCACGGTGACGAGACTGTAGCGCGCTACAGTTGGGGGTGTTCTTGGACATGTGCAGATGTCCTTTCTGAAACCCCCGGTTGCCGCCGGGGGTTTCTTCGTTAGTTGGGTGGTGTGGGCGGTGAGCCCTGCGCGGGCGTACTCACCTGTTCCTAGACGTACTCACTTTTCAGAAGCCCTTACTCAGATTTCAATGCAAAAAGTGAGTACGGTCCGGGAGGCAAGAAGCGCATAAATATGGGGAAGAGGGAAGTTGAGACGTACTCACTTTTTCGGCGACCAAATCAAGCCGAGTACGCGCGCACACGCATAGATCCGCATGATTCCGCTGGTTAACTAAGTCTCGAAGGTGAAACGTACTCACTTTTGGTGTGTCTCTTTCGGAGCTGGCTGTCACAGACTTTTGCACGATGAATTTCGCGGTACACCTCATCGCTTCTCCTTCCGTCATCGGGGCCACCGCGGCATCCCGGCGCCCTTCCAGCTAGCGACCAATGAAGTCGTCCACCTGGTTCCCGCGAAGAGCCCATAAGCGACCACAGCGAGACCACAGACGACCGCCAGCCAGCGCCCGATGCCGAGCCACACGCTGCCGTCTACGTCGGTGGCCCACTGCACTCCCGTGAAGAGCCCGGCGATGACCATCCAGAGCCCGGCGACAACCGTTGCCGCCGGCAGGAGTGTCAGGAACATTGCCGCAGCCGCCGACCAGAGCTGGCGATCGGTCAGCTTGGCCGTGGCTGCCATGATCTGCTCGGCCCTCTTGTTCGCACCGGTGAGATTGGCAGTGATGACGTGGGACGCTGCACCGGTGATCTGCTCGATTGCCTTTTCGATTTGCTCGCCGGCACGCTGCTCGATGTGCTGAAGAGCCGCTCCGGCCTGGCTGACGAGAGCCCTGTTCTCGTCAGCCTGAACCCGGAGCCTTTCAATCGCCGAAAGTACGGTCTGGCGATTCCTCTGCGCTTCGAGAATCAAACTCTGCGAGGCGGCGCTGAGCTTCTTTCCGTCTAGACTGCGCGAGAATTCGGCGAGCGTCGTCTCGATCTCGTTCAACCTGTTCCCGATACTCGCGATCTGCTGCGATATGCCGGCGGAGGGCTGCGAGGTCGACGGCAGGGCCTTCTGCAATTCGTTCCTGACCGTCTCCTCGATGACGATCTGCAGATATAGCTTCAGGCCGTTCACGGCCGTTGTCTGCGCGTTCACTGCGGCGATGACCTCGGAGGTTGACGGTTCCGACGGAATCGACGGTGTCGAGTTCCGCTGCTCCTGACGGAGCCGGTCCGCGAGTCCCATGAGCGGTGCCTTTCTGCTGGTTCTGCTTGTGGATGTCGAAGATGCTGGCAGCCCCTTCGGCGGTGAACTCCGGTGTCAGTGCCGAAGCCTTCTTGCGCCCGAGCTTCCCGTTGTCGGAGCGGCGCATCTTGTAGCTCCACCCGTCGCGATGGGTGACGGCGAGCGTGATGCCGTGCTCTTCGAGCACCTGTTCATATGCCTGTTGATCCACGGAGCGGGGATCGGAAAGTGCCATGTAGACCTTGTCTCCGAGGGTTTGTTCGAAGCCTCCGGACCTGAAGGCCTCCCGGCGGAGCTCCCAGTCCGGCTTGGGCTGCCCGGGGTCGGGGAGCACGCTCAGGCCCTCGTCGCGCATCAGGTCGTCATTTAGCTGGCGGAGCCCGTGCTTCCAGCTGGTGTAGCGCTGGAGAGACCTGCCCGTCAGGTTGCAATGATTTGCCACGAGGATGTGTGCGTGCCCGTGACGACCTGCTGAATCCGCGTGGACCACGATGAGGTAGTCAGCGGAATGCATCCGCCCAATGAGAGCAACTGCTATGTCTCGGATGCGGTCGAGGTCGCCCGAATTGGTGACATCGAAATCGTCTGGTCGGAATGCGAGGATGTAGGACTGGAGCTCGATCTTGCGGCCATGCACACGAGCCAACATCTCGGCTCGTTCAATGAACGCCGCCGGCGAGGCTCCTTGGTCGCCGGCGACCGAGATCGCGAACGCCGCGGCACGGGTCCGGCCGGTCTTGATGAGTTCGGCACGCCGCTCTTTCGAGTTTCCATAAAGGACGTAGTTCACCGCACCTGCGGCATCCCGAGAAGACCGTACGTTGATCGTGCTCATGACGAGGTCCGATCCCCGAGCGACGCACGCACGTCATCGACAGTGACCTGTAACTGCCGGAGCAGATCTTCGTCAAGCGCCGAGACGTCTCCGGTGTGGACAGCCCGGAGCGCCTGGTTGAGGTTCTGACCGACCTTGCGGAGCTGGTCCACAGCCGCCGCAAGCTCCGGCTGAGGCGCCGCAAGCGCCGCCAAATGCATCCGTGAAATCTCATCCTTACGTGCATCGAGGGCGTCAAGGATGACCCCGCGCGCCCACGCGCTCGGCTTGACGCCGAGCACGCGGGCACGGCGCCGGATCGCTTCGCGCTCCGTCTCCGTGAGCCGTACGTCCAACGAGACCCGGCGACGCTCACGGGTGGTCTCGTTGGCCGTACGGCTGTGCCTACGCGGGAGGGGATACGGATGCAGGCCAGCAGGGTATTTGTCGGACATTTCGCTCGCGCTCATGTCGTCCAAATACCGCTGGCCCTCGTCCTCGCTCGCTTCGCTCTCTGCGGGCGAGGGGGAGTGGAACCCCGCTTTGTGGGCGCTGGACGTACGAGTGGAGGCCTCAGGTAACACGCTCCTGAGGAGGGCGCGTTGCTCCTTCAGCAACAGCGTGGCCTCTAGGGGCCTGCCAGCCAGCTGAGTGACTTTCGATGTGCCTTCGAGAGGATGAGTGGACATCAGGCACCACCACCCAGAATGGTGGCCAGTCGGTCCCGTTGGGCCTGACTGAGCGGAGGGGCGGCGGCCACGATGCGTTCAATGGCTGCGTCGACGCTGGACGCGATAGGGACACGGAAGCGGGCGGCGATATCCGTGGGGGATTCTTTGTGAACCGTTGTTTCAGGGTTCAACATGGCGGTGGACATAGTTCTCCTGCAGTTTGTTCTGCAGGTAGAGAGCCTCGTGCGTCATCTCAGACGATCAAAACGAGGAGAACCACCAGTCGGAGTTACCCTAACCCTTGTTGTTGTCTTCGGGCTGCTGTTTGTCTGACAGTTACCCTACGACTTAAACGTTTACTCGGCAAGCACGAGGTCTCCTGTCACCGCCAAATTATTGAGACGGAATCGGGATTGAAGGATTTCAAGCCTCGTGGATGTGGGAAGAGGCGTACTGTGCAGAGGGCGTCGATCGTGCTCCGGCGCGTACCCAGATCTCCCGCCTCGAAGGCAGCAGCCGGATCCCGTTGCCCTAGGACACCGGTGTGCGAAGTCCCAAGTGAGAGCCGTAAGCGCTCAACTTCCAACGTGTCAATCGCAGCGTTCTCACGGTCTCGAATGCGCTTGAGATCGAAGCCTTCGATGAGC
Organism: Arthrobacter sp. Y3225116; assembly: GCF_059091245.1. NCBI lineage: Bacteria > Bacillati > Actinomycetota > Actinomycetes > Micrococcales > Micrococcaceae > Arthrobacter > Arthrobacter sp. Y3225116. The sequence continues at coordinate 41,573 of NZ_JBNHGL010000003.1, read as the reverse complement.
TCGTCATCGTAATCCCGCTGCGCCCTGTGAATCTTGGCTCGGTGCTCGTTGATCTCCTCTTTAATCTCCCGCAGACGCGGCTCATCAGCAGACGGCAGCAGGTCGTGGAGATCCGGAAGGGCGAGTCGCCGCCGGACGACTTTGACAACGAAATCATCGATCTGCTCCCGTGAACGCACGACGTGCCCCGCGCATCGATACCGCTGCCCGTGCGCCTTCACCGGGTTGTCACACACTCCGCACCGGTACAGGCCCGAGCCTAGGTGCTTCCTGTCGGTTCCCACCCGGTTTGTGATGCGGGCCGGATCGTCGAGTCGGTCCTGAACTGCTTCCCAGACGTTGAGCTCCACGATGCGGTCCCAATTACCGAGGATAGGGTCGCCGTGATCGTCGCGAAGGATCTGTGCCCGCCACGATCGCCGCCGGTCGCCATTGGCGAGCACTTCCTTCGGCGTGTACGTGCTAAAGCCGGCGTAGCGCGGGTTGCGCAGAATCCCCAGGACGGTCGACGGCACCCATGGGCCGTCGTCCGGAACGGGACGGGGCTCGAGACCTTCTTCGGACCGACGCACATTGCGCTCGATCATCAAGGTCCGGTTGTGCCGGGGGAGAGTCGGCAGGGCAGGAAGATCTTTTCCCTCACCGCCGGACAAAGCCGTTGCGATCGCCCGCAGGGATGCCCCCGAGGAGAAAGCGGCGTAAATGTTCCTGACAGCCTCCGCCTCGTGACCGATGACGTCACCGTTCGTGGCGTAGCCGAGGGGACGTACTCCCTTCGGCGGCCTGCCTTGTTCGGCGCGCTGTCGTTGTGCCCGTGACTGCCGTTCTGCCTTTACTTCGATTTCGTTGCGGGCGATTGCCGAGAACATGTCGGCCGAGAGGCGGCCTGCCGCGGTCGTGCAGTCAATATCGGACCCTTTTGCGAAGGTCAGCAGGACATGGTGGCGCTGGGCAGCCTCGATGACCCGCACACCGTCGGCACGGTTGCGCTCGAGACGGGGCCACTCCTGGGCGACGACTACGTCGATGAGGCCTGACTCGATGTCTTTGAGGAGCCGTTCAAAGGCCGGCCGCTTCTTGTGTCCCTTCCCGGAGACGTCGTTGTCTTCGTAGACGCCAGTAAGCGTCCACCGTCGGGCTGCGATCAGTGCTTCGGCGTCCTCAAGGTGCCTATCCACGCCTAGGCGCGTGTTCTCGCGGTCCTGGGAGATGCGCAGGTAGACGGCCGCACGGCGCTGTTCGGAGCTCATGCAACCAAGCTACAGGTTAATCGGCTACTGAACTCTGACGCCTTGCGGACTTGCCTTAAAATCGTTGATCATCAGGTCCTCGGAGGGACGCCCGAGGATTCAGAAGGCGTGTGAATCTGCGCGACACGCCGAACAGGAGTCAGTTTCTGCTCATAAATGACAGTCTCCGTTTCGGGCGCTCCTCTGCTCACGCCGGGAGAGCAGTGTTGCCCCTATTCTCATTGCTTATGAAGCCTTCCACGCCCGATATATCCACCAACTCTTCAACACAAACACCGGTTCTGCCGGCGTCCGACGAAGAGCGGACTCTCCGGTGGTAACCGCCCAGCCCAGTCCACTCGTGTTCCCGGCGGAGGTAAACCTAGAGGATTACCTTGAGAGCCAGCTACCCATCCTGGTGTCGCAATTCGGGCTGGATCTGTTGATCATCGGAAGGCAGGTCGGAGGGCTAGTTGACTTACTCGCGATCGACTCCGCTGGCGTCATCTATATCATCGAACTGAAACTGAATAAGGCGCTCCTCAACATCGTCGCCCAGGTTCTTCGCTACAGACGCTGGATCAAGCGGCTGAAAAGGGAAATGCTCATCGATGTCGTTGCTGATAATCACCTCATCGTCGACTTGGAAGAGGCCTTTCAACGGCGGTTCGGCCATCCGCTGCCGGAGACGGTAAATGATTCCCAAGTGCTCATGATCATTGCACCGTCCATTCCTGCCGAAGCTGCTGAAGCAATCCTGGAGCTCCAGGAGTTGGGCTGCTCGTGCACAACGTTCCGTTACGTCGTGCAGCACGACGCGGTCAGACTCATCCCTTGCTGCCGTGACGATCAGGACGTGGAGAAAGAGTCGCACATCGGTACGACTCTGCCGAAACTTTCCGTTCAGGCCAGAGTTGAGGTGCCGGTCGACTCATCGAAATACCGAGTTAACATTGGCGACGACGTCCGGCGATTTTGGCGGACCCATGCTCAGCACTTTAAACCCTTCGTGACCTTCAGCTACATCTACGACCGGTACATAGATTGGGTGCACGAACAGGCGGTCGAAGGCCTCGCACCACGTGTCCGACAGTGGGGAGACTTTGCTCGACAGTTGTATAGGCTCGCTGTAGAGCCCGGCGATTGGATACGCATTTATATCCTTCCAGGTCTCGACATGCATGCGTACGAGACGATCGAAGCGCCGCCGACGTGGCGGACCAGAGTCTGCGATGGTCACCGCATAGTTGCATACCTGTGGAAACCGGGCGAAGAGGCATCTGAACTCTAACCAGGCCCGCGTCACCGATCGTTCCCACAGCGTCCTCGTCAGGTCGGCCGTTGGGGAGCTAACGCATTTCGGCGCGGCGGCGCTCCACTGGTTCTCAAAGCGATAAAACCCCTGCGAGCCGATAGTCGGGATAAGGGCGATTATCGGGGGTAAAAAACCGGCCCATTGAAGTGAGTACGGGCGCTTTGAGGCGTCGACGCCGTACGCCTCTCGGCACTCTCCGGACCGAGCGGCCTCTCCCGCCCCGCTGCATGAGCGGCGGTGGGAGACACAGCCCGTACGTCGGGGTGTAGAGATGTTTGGCGGGGACGAGGGTGGGGCCTGTCTATTCGCGCCCTCTCCGGGGCGGTTTGAAGACGGTGCCGGACAGCGGTGCGTAGGCGTACCATTCGGGATTTTCCCCGCGCCGGGCTGCCGCCCGGGCACGTGCGGCCTCTTCCTGTTCTGCCTTCACGGCCGCTGCTAGGGCAACGAAGGCGGCGGCCGCCAGGGCGTTGAGGGCGGGCCCGGCACCGCGGAACCGTCGTGCCGGCACATCCGGCTCGTAGGTTGCGAACTCGATCTCGTACCCGGCGCCGATTTCATCGGCCACGCGCCGGGCCAGGCGACTGCCTGCCTCGGTGAACCGGCGGGCCGCCTGGCCGATGTCCAGTCGAAATCCGGGGTGAGGGCTTTGTAGTAGGACTGCTCCCATTCCCGCAGGTCGTGGATGAGTCCTGGTGACAGGCCGGTATCGTCGTAGTCCACGGGGCCGGTAAACCACAGCACGGCGTCCGCATAATCCGGAAACATGCGCACTATCGGGCGTGGATTCTTCGCCGGTGCGTCCATGCCGTGATCGTACTCCTGTGGCTTGTTTCATCGCATCGCCACACTGCCTCTGTTTATAGAGAACTCCAACGAAACCGCTTATCGACGTGGAGCGGTGGGGCGACTTGCCAACTTCAATGGCACACCAGTCCACCGAACCCGGTTGTTTCGAGTGTCTGGACAGGACTACTGACACACGCACCCCGGAAACTCAGGCTCTGCTCGTGTGCCAACCGCCCGGCGGTTTCGCCATCTTCAACGGCAAAGGAGAACCTTCGGCGCCCTGGACGAACCGCCGTCGACAGATACGCCTCCAGGCGAGATGCCGGAACGCGTACGGCTTGCTGGGTACTGGGTCAGCGCACGAGGCCTTCCACGCCTAGCACGTTGCAGAAGGTAATGAGTTTCGTGAGGCCGTCGAGCGGTTCACCGAAGTCCCGGGGTCGAGAACTGCTGCTACCACCGGGCTATCACCATTCGACACCCCACGCGCTTCGGGCCACTTCGAGGACCCGGTCCGGCTCAGCGACGAAGTGGTCCACCGGCCGCGACCCGTCCTCAAAGTAGGTCGTCGGGGAGCACAGCCACAGCACCACGTCTTCCGGCTCCCAACTGTGTGTCTTGGCCAACTGCAGCAGGGACTTCGCCAACGGCCGGACGCGGCCGAGGGCGCGGTCGAACTGGAACCCTGGGTAGAGGTATTTGTTCAGCCGACGGACATAGAGCAGCTCACCGCGGCCGCGCATGTCATTGGCCAGCGATCGGGCCGCAGCACGGTCCGGCGTCGAGCCGAGCAGCTGCGCGACCTGCGCACTGGTGAGAAGGTCGAACTCCTTCTCGATGGACTTCACGGCATTCTCGGTCGCCTGCGCTGCGCGGGCCAGCGTTCTTGCTTCAGTGGACCCGGCGTGGTCGGGCCTGTCATCGTGGTGGCGCTTACGGAGTACGTTCATGCTTTCACCTGAGCCGATCTGGTCGTCGTTGATAAAAGTTATCAAGCCCTCGGTCCGGCGATCGGTTGTCTGCCTGTCGAACGACTCGGCACTATCAGCCGGCATCAGAGGGTCTTCGACTTCTCGATAATCGCGTGAAGCGTCATGCCGCCATTGAGGTATAAGTTGACGTCCTCTACGGTCTCGCGATCAGGTGTCATGCCCTCCAGCGCCCAGTTGGCCATCGTGTCGATAGCCAACTCGCGTTTTTGCTGGCTACTGAGCATTATGGCCTCCTCATCTCAAGGGTCAAATGATTGGTGCAGAGCCCTTTGTCTCCAGATCAGGCCGCGTCATCCGATGTAGGCGAACGCCTTCGCCACGGAGATCACGTCTCGCGCATCTGTCAGCGGGTCGGCCTCACACAGAACGTGCGCCGGCGCCTCGTCGTTCAGCGCGGGATTCATCCCCTTGAACCATGACTGCACCGTCGCCGCGTCGTATCGTTCTCTCAACAGCGCCGCGGCGTGGAACGCGTGGCGCAACCGCTCGCAAGCGATCTCGTCGGGAGTTCCCGTGCCCTCGGCCCAGATTGAGACGGACCGCGCAGATTTCACGCCGCCGATGTAGGCGACCAGGCGAACTCCGAGCATCTCGCGGAGTCTAGAGGCCACCTCATGGAAGGGCAGCTGGACGGAGTCCTCGTATGGGCGCAGACCCGGTCCTTGATCGAAGGCCATCAGGATTTACTGCTTCCCCGAACGACGACAGAGCCCTGCTCGTCCGCCTCTGACCAGGAGCGCTCCGCCTTCGTGAATTCAGCAGCAAGATCCAGGTTCGCCCTGCGTTCGGCCATCTGCCTATCCCAGCTCGCCCGCACTATCGCGCTTATCGAGGTCATCGTAGGGTGCGTCTCCGGCGAGCACTCGCTGAATGTCGCGCCAGTTCTCACTGCTCATGGCTACAGCGTAGCGGTTTGCTTCCGGGAAGTGCTCGTGGTATCTCAGGGCGTTGAGGTCAGCGGCCAGGTATGTCGCTACGCAGGCGAAGCAGAGCTGTTTCCAGAAGGCTCCGCGGGGCAGCGCGGCAGCAGGCGGAGTAACAGTTGGAGCGTCAATCTGTGACTCCTCAGTCTATATGGCTGATCATATATGGCTGCCCACAGGAGCAGTACGGACGTTGCCTCGACCGGTGAGAGGTTGCGGCCGGAAGCCGTTGATAAAATTTATCAGCGCCCATCCCGCACACGGTGTCATAACTCCTGCATTCCGGAGGATCTTCAGAGGCTTATGACCCCGTGCGGAAAAAACCCCGGATTCCAAGGCGCCCGGCAGTTCCCGGGTGGGTGCTCACTTGCCCGGGCGCTTACAAACTCCCTCGAGCAATCGAGCGGTTGTGAGCGGTTCTGCGTTACCAGCGCTGCGTTTCTCCGCTGTGAGCGAGCGTCCTAGCCTTGCCGTCAGAAATTTTCATCACACATTACGGGATTTGAGTACTGGTCAGGGTTGTCCAGCACTCTTGTCAGCACGTCCACTGGGACTGCATACCCCGCAACATTAGCGGCATAGACCACGCCTACGAGATCTCCCTGGTCATCTATTAGGGGACTGCCGGAGCTGCCCTTCTCGGTGGGAGCATTGTTGACCAGCATGGGCAGGGAGGACAAACCGACGACGTCCGGTGCATAACCCAAGACCTCTCCATGAGTGGTCGTCAAAGGTCCGCCGAGAGGATAACCGACGGCCGTTACCCTCGTTCCGACCTCGGGGTTTCTCGGGGCGAGGGCGATGGTGGCAGGCAGTTGTTCTTCGGTCCACACCAGCGCCAGGTCGGCAATGACAGCCGTTCCTGCCGTGGCGACTTCGATGTCCTGGCCGTCATACGTGCTGACCTGGATCACGTCAGCACCACTTACGACGTGACGGTTGGTGACGATGACGTTGTCTGATATCGCAAATCCTGACCCGCGGGAGACACTGCCGCAGCCGAAAGCCCGAAGGCGCACCGCGGCTTGCTCATAGTCCGTGAATCCAGGAATGACAAGAGGTGCTGCTGTCTCCTCCATGGCCGACTGTTTTGCTGTCTCGTCCGCGAGCGGTCGGGTCGTTGCCGGTGATGCCCCATCGACCATGGGTTTCTCTTCGTCCGGTGGGGCCACGGGCATCAGAGTGCACCCGGTAATGGCGGTCCCGAACAACACCGCAAGGGCCAGTGCTCCTCGCAACCTACTTCGTATGAACATTAACCGGCTAATTTCGTGCTCAGGTCTGCGCTTCCCCGTCTAGCCTCGTCACAGCCATCGTTAATATCTTGAATGTACTTCAGCAGTGAATCGGGCTCATAGGACATGAAGTCAACCAGGTACATCTGAAGCTCTTGAAGGTCGGCAATACAAGTGTCCATTTGTGTCGTCACACTCTCAGACAGTCTTAGAATATCTGCCTGCCAAGCAGCCAAGTCGCCGACCTGGGCTTTTTCGTCAGCCAATGACCGTATCCGCTCGGTCGCCGAGTCAAGTCCGGAAGTGAGTTCTTCAGAATGGCTTTGCAATTTATCTGATTTCTTCTGGAGGTCGGTCACTTCGGACTTGAGGCCGGCCACCTCGGACTCAAGATCGGCTACCTCGAACTCCAGGTCGTCCCGCTCCGCTGAAATGACGCGGAGGTTCTCTGCAGACGATTCGGCAGTGGTCTGCCATTCCTTCGCCGAGTGGGTCGCGTACGTGTATCCCACAGCTAAAACCGCTGCTACCAGAAAGACGATTACCGCGAACGCTGTGAGGGGCCAGCGTTTCGGTTGTTTCTGGGGACTTGAGTCCACGTCCAAATGCCTTACCTCAATTCGTCACCGTACACACTGAAGTGGATTCTAGTATCGGTTGGACGAGGTTTCTTGCCCGTTTGTTACAGGTGATCCAGGAACAGGACGACCTCGTAAACAACGGAACCTGAGAAAAAAGACTCACTGCAGCTGCAAGCCCGAAAAGTGGGACTCTGCAGCTGAGCAGGATGTCGATGAGCAAGGAGAGATTCTACCGCCGTCGGTAACAACACGCTCCCTAAGGTGGCCTATGCACGGAGTAGTGATCGCGTCGTTTGACACCTCAGGGAAGGGAAGCGCCGCGATCTCAGCAAAAAGGCAGGAACAGCCCCGTCTATTTGGGGGACGACGGGGCTGTTCCTTCGCATTGCGCCTACAGTGCCGCACCAGATCATGGGGGATATCAGGGGCACTGTGCATAAGGCGCTGGGAGACAGTGTGCCACTACTGGGATGGTTAATCGACTGACTGGCCGAGTGGCAACCGATTCCGCCCCAAGCGGGAGGGTGGCAGTCCGGGGCACGGCCGCGAGATACTCGGTCGGTGAGTCCTAATAAGAACCAGTCCATCTGGAGTGACACAGCCTTCATCGTGGTGGATGAAGGCTCTGTCTATAAGGGAGCCGCGGATGGGTTAGATGACACGATGGACCGTGCTCGGAATGCCGTCCTCGAGCAGCTGGATCGAGTATTCAGCATTCCGATCTCGTTGTCCGGTAACGTCCTGTGTACCGAACATCGTGGCTCGCACGAAACGCGCCGGACGTTACGGTACGTTTGTGCGGGTGGAGACCTTCAAGCGAACGCCGCTGCAGCTGTTCAATCTGCCTCAACACTTCGTGATCCCTCTGTTCCAGCGCCCCTACGTCTGGAAAGAGGCTGAGCAGTGGGAGCCAATGTGGAAGGACATCCGACGCATCGCGGAACTTCGGATTGCTGAGCCGCACCTCAATGCCACGCACTTTCTTGGGGCCGTCGTGATCCAGGCGCATGAGGCGCAGAGCAAGCGCCTGACGACCTGGAACGTGATCGACGGACAGCAGCGGCTGACGACCCTGCAACTCCTCGCTGATGCGACCTGTTCCCTGCTCTGCCAAGCTGATCACCCGAAGCTTGCCGGTCAGCTCGAAGACCTGACCCACAACTCCGAGAAGTACGTCGCAGACGGTGATAGCCCTCTCAAGCTTCGCCATTTGAACAAGGACAGGGAGTCTTTCGACGAGGTTCTGGCCGCAGATGCTCCTGTTGACTACGAGGATCTCGCGCACCCGGACTCCCAGATCGTTGCAGCTCACCGCTATTTCTCAACCGTCGTCGAGCAATGGTTGGGTTCGCCGGGAACTGATGATTACACGACCAAAGCCAACGAACTCACCAACGTCCTCTTGGACGGGTTGCAGCTTGTCTCGATCGAGCTGGATGCGGCGGAGAATTCTCAAGAGATCTTCGAGACCCTAAACGCGCGCGGGACGCCCTTGACGGCCGCCGACCTGGTGCGCAATTTCGTGTTCCAACGCCTCGAGGCTGAGGGCGGGGACACCACCAAGGCCTACCGGGAGGACTGGCCTTTCGAGACGAAGTTTTGGATGCGGGAGGTGAGCGTCGGCCGAAACCTGGTCAGCCGTAGTTCCCTCTTCCTTAACCAGTGGTTGGTAGCCAGGACCGGTGAAGAAGTCAGTCCGCAGGCCACCTTTAGCCGATTCAAATCATGGGTAGAACTGGAGTCTGGCCACAAGATGGCCGACCTGCTGCCCGTGATTAAGCATCAAGCCCAGCAGTATCAGTTGTGGACCGAGGCGGCCGGGCAACCTGGCGGGTCGCTCGATTCTGCCGCGATGGCCTTTTACCGAATGCAAGCCAGTGGAGTTGAAATCCTGAAGCCGCTGTTGATTTGGTTGTACGAACCGGGGCGTAACGTCCCTAACGACACTATTGAGAAAATCATTCAGGCCGCCGAAAGTTGGTTGTATCGCCGGCAGATGCTCCGACTCTCCGGCAGCGACCTAGGGCGCATCGTCTCCGATGTCATCGCGGCCAACGGTGGCGTGTCTGCCAGTGAACTCCAAGAGCGCGTGATCGGCCATTTAGCTCGCCTCAAGGTCACCAGCACCTACTGGCCCGGAGACGAGGAGGTTCGGCGGACCCTTAGCACAGAGGCTGCGTACACACGCTATCCACGGGGCCGTTTGCGCATGTTCCTTGAAGGCATCGAGGACCGCTATCGCGCCGAGACTGGCCAGCCGCAGGTTGAGCGAAAGAATTACCCGATTGAGCACCTCCTGCCGCGGAACTGGAAGGATACTTGGCCAGTGGAGACTCCGGAGGCTGCAGAGGAGCGCCAGGCAAGGGTTCACCGACTCGGGAACCTGACTCTTCTGACGAATTCCCTGAACTCAAAGATTTCGAACGGGCCCTGGCCAACCAAGCGCGCCGCCCTCCTCCAGCACAACACAATCACACTCACCGGCCGGGTCGTTGGCAAGACCGAGCACCAGGACTGGGACGAGGAACTCATCGACGACCGCACCGCTGACCTGATCGACGCCGTCCTCAACATCTGGCCCGTGCCCGAGGGCCATAATGGCAGGGTCGTCGATCCTCAAACCAAGGCAGGTGATTGGGTAGAGCTTAAACACTTGATCGAGGCCGGGCTGCTCACAGGAGGAGACATCTTGTCGGCGACGCACCGAGACTTTAAGGGCAAGGAAGCGGTACTGACGCCCGACGGTGCTATCGAGCTGGACGGTAAGCGGTACACGTCACCGTCCGCAGCTGGGCACGCGCTGCGGAAGAAGGCGACGAATGGCTGGTACTTCTGGGCTGTAGGCGACGGACGACGACTGCGCGACGTCCGCGCCGAATTCCAGAACGCCGCTCCCGCAGACCCAGTACCGGAGTCCAGCTGACAGGTAGCGCGAATGCATATGCGGCTGGTGTGCCTCCAGCGATCGAGTGGGGGCTCCCAGTTCGCTTGCCCATCAGCGCAGCTGGGAAGCCCGCGCTTGCGGTCGATGCCGAGCCGTGGATCCGGGCATTAACACCTGTGACGTCGCGGACACCGCTAGAGCCCCGCACCCACGCGCCGAGGATGTCCGCTGCGTTCGTAGCGAGCAGCCCGATGCATCAGACCCAGAAGATGGATTATTGACGGGAGGCGCCCGAGGCCACCATCACGCGGGACCCATAGCTGATGTTTCTACGTGTGGCGATGCGGTGAGTTCTAGCTTTGCTGGCGGCACTTCGCCCCCGAGCGAATGTCGTGGCCTTCGGCATCGCGATCGAAACAGATCCCCAAATCCACGCCGGCTTTACTCAGGAAGGTCATACCTAGAGGTTGCTCCTACGGAATGCGGTGGAGTTCCGCCACAGTTAGGCATTTGCAGGCATGGCTTGCCTGCCGGCCCCCAGGGTGACAGCATCTCAGGCATGGGCATCTTCGACTCCATTGCGCGCAGTTTGGGTAGCCTCCGTCCGTTGTCCGACTCGGAACTAGAGGACGAGCGCGAGGCGTTGCGGCAGAGCTACGTGTCCTGCGGGGATATCGGCGAGGCGTCAAAACTCTACAACGAGCTGGACCGCTACGACGACGAGATGAGGCGCCGTGCGAACAAGGCCTATGAGCGCGAGAACCCGAACCCGCCAGAGCCGCGGCACCGCGAGCACGGCTGGTACCTGCCGAACGACGACTGATTCACTCTTGTGGGCCGGGAATCCGGCTGTTCCCGGACTTGCCCCGGCAGGGACGGTGACGAACAGTCGCCGTTAGATGCGCTGGACTCGGTTTCCGAGGCGGAGTTCTTGTTCTCGGCCGCGGTCGCGGCGGCCGAGACTATGAGCAGTCTCGTTGCACCCGGGCCGCCAAACCAGATATGTGAAGCTGGTGCTAGAGGTATTCCGTTACGGAACGTGGTCGAATTTAGGTTGCGCTCTAACCTCTGGGCCCAAGCTGCACGTATGCATCACGACGGAGGAGTGGAAAAGCGGAGGGTACACTCGGCAACACCTCTCGTAGTGTGCTGACGGTCGTAGGTTCACGGCTCAAGGTCACGCTGGACAGGAAACTGGGCCGTGAGACCTCGCCGCAGGTGAAGCTGCTGGCCGGGATGACCCTGCCGCCGCTCGTCAGGCAGTCCCGCCGTGCCCGTAATGCCCAGACTGATGAAGGCGGGCCGGCCGCCTCGCCGGAATAGAAGCAGGTGGTCGAGGCTCAAGCCATGACGGTCAGCGGGAGTCTGATTTCAGCTGTTCTGCATGGCGCATGATGAGGGAAGGGCCACCAGGACAGCAGAAGATATGACACATCCGGCTGTCGCCAAGAGCCAGGTTAAGGGCCATCGTGCGTAAGTGTCCTTCTGTGAGTTCTTGGTCGTTCTCGCTGACCTTTCACACGATGGCTTTTCACATCGCCGTAGCGACACATCAAGCCCGGGAAACTTCACCACTGCCAGGGACGCTACCTGCAGTTTTGTTGGCCAGGCGGTTCGGCTGGCACTCACGCGTCCTCGGCAGATTTCGGGAACCGCCGTCGAAGATCCTCCAGACGTGCCTGTGTTTCCTCTGCCTCGACGGAGAGTTCTAGGTCGCGTAGGTGACTTCCGAGACGATCGAGAAGATGTATGAGGTGTTGCATGTGGTCATCTGGGTTTAGCTCAGCAGGCAACTGGAGATGGCCAACAGCTCGGGTAATTGCCTGCACGGCCTCATTACGACGGTCGAGTGCGCTTAACGATTCTCCTAGGAGACCAAGCGCGTGTGCGAGCGAGACTTGGAGTTCGCTGTCGCTGGGGTCGCCGTCAGCTAGTGCCTGCCACACGTTGGCTGACTGTTCGGCGGCGATAGCGGCTTCGCTATGCTCCAGTAGCCGGTTGTGGGCGTAGGCAAGCATGAAAAAAACAGCCGCCATGCTCCTGCGTTGGTCCCTGGCTCCACTCGACATGGCCCGATAGATCGCGATGGCGTCCATTAGAGGTTGAATAGAATCCTGCCATCGGCCTGCGACGAAAAGAGTCTTCCCCAATTCTTGAAGGGCATCGCCGAGCGTTCTCATTGAATCGTGGTCATCGGGAGTCTCAGCAAGTGACGCCTGGCAGGATTGCACTCTTTGTGTCAAAGACACGACGGCTTCGTCCGCATCGCCGTTCTGGAGGAGGGCCTGCCCGAGAACTGAAGTAGCTGCGCTTGCGAGTATCCGCGCTTTATCATCCAGTCCTTCGAGCCCTTCAAGGACTTCGACGGCTCTTCGCGCGTGCTTCACCGCAGTATCCGGTTGGCCAACCCTCACGTGAGAGGAAGCCAGAAGATAGAGTGATTGCCCGTACTCCAACCGTCTTTTGTGGTCTGCGGGAGACATTTGGCAAAGCAATTCCGCGATGTTAGCCCCACTCGCGAAGTGCGTGGCAGCCACCTGAAAGCGGCCAGCCTTTAACGAGGTAAATCCGGCGTGGCGGTAGGCGTTGGAGAGTTCGATGGGATCTTCGCCGGGGGACGCGTCAGACTTGGCTCGAGTGAATTCGAGTCTTCCTTCTGCCAAGTCCGCTGCATCCTCCCACCGCTCGTGCTTCATCGCCGTTTGAGTCAACGTGGCGAGCACGAAAGCGAGTTCGTCCTTAATCAATTCGCGAATCTTCGAGTCAACCTCCCGATCGTCGCGATCGGGGTTCTGATTTGAGCGGGCGGAGTGTCTCGACGCTGAAGTATCGACGTTGGCTTGTGCCTCTCTTACTCGCCCCTGGTGCAGTTGAACGCTGGCAAGGAGAAGAGGGTCGCATTCCGTTCGCTCGAACCACTTTTCAGCTTCCCGCCACTCGCCCAACTGGGAGCACACGTACGCCAACCTTGTGTGGATAGGCTTGAGTCGGACCAGGCGGCCAATTTCCGTCTTTTCGTTGAGGCGGGCTGCCTGAAGCAAGTAACTTTTCGCCTCGGTGAGTCGTCCTGCTATTGCCAGCTGCTGCCCAAGCTTTGCGAGCGTTGATGCCTCCTCATCTGCATCACTATCTTCAACTGCGCCGGCGGGCGGGCGGCTCTCCCAGAGTGAGAGAGCGCTATCGAGCGCCGCCCGGGATTCGGTATCGTCCGACAGGTTCTGATAAATCTCGGCCAGTGCCAACCTGTCCGAAATCGGGGCGTCGCTCGTCGACTTTCGTGCGGCACATCGTTTTAGCAGTTCTGCAGCCTTTCTACGACGTTCTAGAGACAGTTCGGGCTGATCCATTTCTGCATCGATGTCTGCCAGGGAGACGAGGTATATTGCCCGCAATTTGTCGTTGAGATCCGGGAGTGCCGCAAGGTCGCGGTATATCGAGGAAGCGGCATCCAGATTCTTGTGCGCCTCCGAGTGTCGTCCCAGTTCTCGTTGAGCGCGTCCAATGTTCGCTAAGCGCTCCGCCAGGTCAGCACGCCCTATAGCACCGCCACGGACTAGGTACGGTTCCAGTAGTTCCAGTTCCCACAGATTCCACTCGATATTTGTTTGGTCCGTCGATGGCGCGGAGAACCCCACAAGTGCGGTTGCCGTGCTTCGTGTCAAAGCGTTCAGCTTGGGTAACGCCGCGATGGGTCCTACGGCCGCCCGAATATTCTGGTTCTGTGCGTTGGCTGGATTCGACGTGAGCTCACGCAGCCACTGCTCGGCCAGGACGGCGCCAGCTTGGGCGAGTTCCTCGGGGGCTGAGGTCTCACGGATGGCGCGAGCTGCCAATTGATGAATCGCGAGGCGGCCAACCTGCCAGCTTCCTGTGAGCTGGATGATTCCGTAGTCAACGAGGCGTTTGACCCCAAGATGTATTCTCGTCGTGGTTGCCGGCAGATCTGTCTCACCTGCAACCCACTCGCAGACACTATCCCGCTGCCAGAGCCACGTGGGGTGTCCATCTGGATCCTGCAGGGCCGCGACCATTGCTGTCCGTTCCACCACGCCGTTCGGCATGTCTCGAGCAGCTTTGTCTAGTGCGACCTTCCACGTGGCGCCTATAAGCGTTGGATAGCCCCCAGCATCAGAATAATCGGCCGCTTCATCCATTCGCGGGGACTCATGGAACTCTTTGACCCAGTCAGAGACAGTCATCCTGTTGGCGGCAATTGTGGAAGCGGCAATGGACAGCGCCAATGGGTGGTGCCTCACTGTGTCGGACAACCCGGCCCTGTCATGCGCGGACGTCTCGGGCAGGCGGGTATTGAGAAATTCTTCAGCCTCGCCCGGAGAGAACAGCTCCGCTTCGACCTGATGGCCAGAGCCGCTGATCCGATGGGAGGCGCTCAACGTTGTGATGAGAACCCGTCCCCTCGGATTCGTCCCGGGTGGGACCAATTTGCGCTCAATTAGCTCTGCGGCGTTCGCGTCGTCTAGGACGATCAGCCAGCGCATGTCGGTCGTTCTCAGATGATCGAGCAGTCCGCGCGCAAGCTGGTCTTCGCGATCCCCGGCGTTTGCTGCGACGGAGTTTTTGGGGCCACTATCAAGTCGTTCCGCTGCCCGTGCCAATTCCCGGGTTACGGCCACGGCATCGGCGGACTCCACCCAAATCAGCAAGTTGTGACGCTCGTCGCCTAGACCCCTGAGTGCTTCCTGCATGATCTTGCGAGCCGCGTAGGATTTCCCCAAACCGGGCCCGCCACGCAACCACACACGCCGATCGCCGCTGTCGCGCCAATGGCGGTCAATCTCGTTCTCGAATGCACGAGGCTGATAGTGGCCCCCCACCTCCGCAAAGTTCCCAACAAGTATCTGATCGGTTGGCGATCCTTTTGATTGTGGCGGTAACGCGTCAGTTGGTACTTGGACCCCAGAGCTGGGGAGGCCGACATCATTCATCTGGTTAGCACCCGTCGATGGCCAAACAATCCTTCTGCGTCCTGGCTTGTCGCCGTTCAGCATTTTCGCTTCGCCAACCGTTGGCGCTGACTTCGTATGAGAGTCGAGGAACCATTGGGCGGCTAGTACGGCGAGCCTAGCCGTCTGCCTGCGGAAGGCGTCGCCAGCAGATTTTCCTTGGACCTCTTTTTGGTTTCCACGATCGGTCCAATGCATCGTCGCAAAGTCCTTTTGGGCGCCGGGGACTGGAATGTCGGCCCTGACCTGCTTCCCATCCTTGAGGATAGGTCCTGGACGCAACGGCAGCGAAGGACGCTGGTCATTGTGTTCCAGATTCCAGGCCACCTGAGCCAGGAGAAGGACCTCATCCCGTCTCAGGGCGCGGTTCTTATTGAGAACGCTACGCACCGTTCCGTCCTCAGCCAGATCGACGAAAGCCTCGTAAAGCGAGTTCCTCAGCGATTCGGTGTTCGCGGAATCGACAAAGCTGTCGACAAATTGTTGCGCTGCGAAGGGCAATACGGGGCGCTCAAACTCGTCGGGATCGAGGTGTTGACTGTCCGTCAGGCCGTATTGTTCGACCAAACTATGCAGATAGGCGGCGAGAACCACCACAGGCTCCACTGTGTTCGGAAAGTCTCCCAAAATAAATTCGATTGCTTGTGTGAGTGTGCCGTTTACACGCAGCTCCGCGTTTCCCATGACTGGATTTTCTCACCTGTCGCACTTAATCTGCGCCAAGGCATCGCTAGGCATGCGGACGGTTGATGCCTAGCGATGCCTCGTTCGATCGTGGAACCAGCGTCAAACTGACGCTTCTGGAACGGAAGGAACGCAGGACATGAACACAACCATTGCGGCGCTACTTATCGGGGCGGCTATTCTCGCTGCTTTTTCTCTTTGGATAGTCACTTACCTGAGAAGCCAACGGTCATCCCGGCCCCGATTTGCTGTACCGCCCGTTTACACGAATCATGCAAAGGAACGGATGCTCGAACGCCAGGTGCAGCAGCGCCACGTCGAAGAGGTTCTTGCCAAGCCGAGCCGACAGATCCCGGACCGGGATAATGAGAGCGTGCTGCTCGAGCGCCAGATCGATGGACGGATCCTGAAGGTTTGGGTAGTGGCAGAACCCTGGAAAACCGCGAATGCGGCGATAGTTAAGTCGACGGCGTGGGCTGACCTAGTCCAGACGTTTGAGATCCCGGCGGGTAAGACTGGAATCGTGATCGGGCCTGGGGGCTCCAGAGTCCGCCAGATCGAAGCCGCCACGAACGCTCGGATAAGTATCGATAGGACCGGGACTGTGAGAGTCTCTGCCGGCTGTGATGCGTCCGTTGAGAAGGCCAAACAGATGATCTGCAGAGTCATCAAGCCCGCCCATGACGCGGGCCCCAGCGGCTATCGAGCAGCCTGAATTGCTCGTGCGTAACCCTACGAAAACGCAAGGAGGTGATCATGATGACCAGCAAGAATTCCAATGGCGCAGCTAAAGCGGGAGCCGTACCCCGCACGGTTTCTCCGGCGCGCCTCCAGCAGAAGACTGGCTCAGCCAACGCGTTCGGCGGCTACCAAAAGGTGAAGCATTCCAACAACACCTTCAGCATGCGTACAACGAAGAAGTGACTCGGGAGTAGGAAAGCGCCTCGTCCGGATAGCCACTAATGGCGGCCCCGGACGGGGCGCTATTCATAGGAAAGAAGATGCGTCCCCTCTAGATGAGGTTATTCGGCTACGGAATGTGGTTGAGTTTCGCTTTGCAACTTAGCGTTGCCGGGCTCATGCGGGTGAGTTCGCCCCGCGCCGCCTCTCTCGGGCGGTCAAGAGAGGGGATCGCCGCAGCTCCGACAGGTATCTTCGCCCTCGTCGTACATGATTCCGCAGCAGTAGGTGGGTTCGGAGTCCGCATCGTCGTCGAGGAACTCGGACTCCATTCCGTTGATGGCTGCAGCTACCTTCGACATGTCGCTGGAGCTGAGGGAGGCGTACTTCTGCTGGTACTCATCCTCGCCCATCGAAGCGTCCCACCGTCGGTCGATCAGTTCCTGCACCAGATCTGGGTTGTTTTGTCGCCGTCCCATGACTACTTTTTCGGGTCCTTGCGCTGCTTGAGCTTGGCGAGCTTCTCCATGTAGTCAGCCTTCTCTTTCAGCCGTCGTGCCTCTGCCCTCAATTCCCTCGGTGTCTTGTTCTTCGCGCCTGGTGGCCTGCCCATGGGTGTCCTCATTCAAATCGGGGATACGATAAAAAATCATATCCGAGTACGGAACGTGGTGGATTTTCGGTTCAATGTGTAGTTGAGCTCCGGTTCAGCTCGCAATGGCTGGTAGGAATCGATTTCGCTCCCTCATGGTTGAGGGGCGTTCGTACTTTGAGGCCGTCGACTAGGCTTTGGGACATTGGCGGTGCCTACAGGGTGCCGGATCGGAACGAGGGGGACGTATGGTCGATTCGGATACGTGGTGCGACGCTTTATACTTCCCGCACGGCCGGCATAAGCTCGGCGGGGTGCATTGCCGTCTGGAGAATGGACACGGTGGAGATCATTGGTGCGAGGCTGAGGACGAAATGGGCCTGTAGCCGCGTTGTCCCCATGGTTATCGATGGTTGTCTCGCGGGTGAGCTAAGTTAGGTGGGGAATCCAAGTCGTTTCCAGCCGGGCTACGTCAAGCGGCAACAAACCAGGAGGCCAGCATGGACAGGGTAGAACTGAAGGCCCAAATCGACGAACTCATGCGTCAGTATGACGAGGATGAGATCGACGGTGAGACCTATGCGCGGGAAATGATGGAGTTGACCACGTCCGCACCGGCATGACCTGTCGACGGAGGACCGTGGCCGGGCAGTTAGATTCCATCACGCCGCTGGAAGTGGCGTGGGCAGGACCGGTTGGGTTGCCGCTCGGGGCGGTCAGATCAGCCGAAGCGTGCTCATCTTCGTCCGCGTCTCCTACGGCCCTACCGAAATGGGCTAACGAGGGAAGCCCCGGTGACAACTGCACAGGATGCACTTATCGAACGCCTTCGCGACCTGCTCCCGACACCAGCAGCCGAGATGCGGTCAAGGTCGGGTTGTTGCGTAGAGCAGCATGTTTCGCCGGGTTCCACCAATCTTCTGATGGCAGGAGTCCGTTCCGGCTTCGATAATGGCTCCATTGGACGTAAGCCTGTCCACGATCGTGGCGCATTGAGTTCTTCTTTGGCGCCGGAACCGCAATTGGTCCGGACCCACCCGCGAGGGCCAGCCGTTGGCTGAGGTTATTCGGTTACGGAACGTGGTGGATTTTAGATTTACGTATAAATCCTTCGCCAGAAATGCCTCCCGTCATGAAAGCGAATCAGGACGGTATTTCTTTGTAAAAGAATCGATAGCCGTGCGGCATCGGTCGCTCCAGGTATAGCGATGAGATTTAGCGGCACGGGTTGCTTTGGGGCTAAGTGAAACCCAGATTAGAGACCGTGTCGTATATTATCGGGCCATGACAAACAATGCAGGTAACAACGCTGGTCAGGGTGGGCGCAAGGGCGTCGTGGCTATCGCTTTAGGCGCCCATCATGGGCTTGCCCTAACGGGCAGTGGCCATGTAGTTACTTGGGGGGAAGCTTATGAAACTCCCCTTGGCCTCAGCGGTGTTACGGCCGTTGCCGCAGGGAGGAGCCATAGTCTCGCGCTTGCGAGCGGGGGCACCGTTGTCGCATGGGGACACAACGACAAGGGCCAGACGGACGTGCCTGCAGGCCTCACCGGGGTCACCGCCATCGCGGCTGGTCTTGCCCATAATCTAGCGTTGAGAAATGATGGCACCGTCGTCGCGTGGGGTTATAACGACGCCGGACAGTCAACGGTGCCGGCCGGGCTCACGGATGTTGCCGCTGTAGCGGCCGGATGGTGGCACAGCTTGGCGCTCCGACGAGACGGGCGGGTTGTTGCGTGGGGCCATCCCGACTCGGATCAGAGACACGTCCCCTATGGGCTCTCTGGGGTTGTTGGTATCGCTGCGGGATACGAGAACAGCTCAGCGGTTCTCTCCGACGGCACCGTCATCGATTGGGGACAGGATACTAGTTTCCTGTCGATACCGGAGGGTAAGTTCTCAGCGGTTGCATATGGACGTTGGCATCGGCTTCTCCTTCGGAAAGACGGGCGTGTAGTCTCCGACGGAGGGTACGGGGGCGGTGTGGTCATACCAGACGACTTGACCGGCGTCGTAGAGATTGCGGCCAGTGAGGCTGACTTCGGCTCAAACTTCTTAGTACTAAAAAACGACGGCACTGTCGCCGGATTTGGCCTCGCCGGAAAAAGTAGGCCGGACGCGGCACTTGCTATACCTGTAGAAATTATGTCCATTTCACCGGCTGATCGCCAGGCACCTGACGGCTGGGGATATTATCGGTCGGTTATTGGAGAAGGCGATCTTCAAGTGGGTAAGGCGCCATTGATGCATTGGACGGCTGTTGGAGACGCGGAGCGGGTAGAGGCGGCCCTCAAACAGGGAGCGGACATTTATGCTGTCGATCAGGACGGCGATGGAGTGCTGAGATATCTAATTACCAGCATGGATGTTCATATCCTTGAAAAGCTACTCAAAAGCGGTGCCGACCCCAACGGCGTAAGCACTTCGGCGTCAGGGCACCGGGGTTTCCGCATCCTTCACGCTTATGCGGAGGCCGGGTGGGAAGATGGCGTCCGTACGCTGGCTGCTCATGGCGCCGATGTAAACGCAGGTGGCGTGGGTGGAATCACGCCGTTGATGCTCGCTGCCGGGGCGGGAGAGAACGTGTGCATCAGCGTGCTTTACAAGCAAGGTGCGAATATAAACGCTGTCGATGATCGCGGGGACTCTGTTCTCTACTATGCAGCATCAAAGGGGCAGTTGGGATCCGTCTGCATGCTGCTCGCGCTTGGGGCCGATGCGAGGGTCAGGTCCAAAGCTTCAGGTCTTTCCCCACTAACCATTGCGGCGCAGTTAGCATCACCAGGCGGCAGGCGCCCACCTGAGATACCAGCAAGTGACTACGCAAAGATTGTCGTGGAATTACTGCGTTCGGGGGCTGATCCACTCGAGATGTACAACCAAGGACTGGTCCTGCAAAGGGTAAACGAAAGGGGTGGCTTGGAGATCGCGCCTCTCGAAGTCGTGCACCATTTGGTGTCCTTACACGATTATTGGAGTGTCATTCTTTCTTCTGCGAGAGCCAAGGAAAACATGAGATCGGACTCTTCCAAGGGGCCTGTGGTGAGCGAGGTGCCGACGGAGGGTGAGCGCCACCTCACGGCTCTCCTCCCTGCGACGGTAGCTATAGCCCTTTTGGCGCTGACTATCGTATTCGCTGCCATAGCATCCTGAGGAAATATCTCGTCCACGAAGCCGGCGTCGACTGAGGCACCAATTTTTTTGATTCAGCCCCGTGACTGCCATAGCTGAAAACTATTTGTCCGTGCACCACCTTATCGGTGCACCCTAGCGCTGCCTGCCGGGCAGCTACGGAGTGGTATTGAACCCTTGGGATTTCGGATGGGAAGCGATCGCAGCCCTCGCCGGTGTCATTGCAGTCGTGGTTGCCTCAGTGCTGGGTTGGCTTGGTGTCCGGCTAGCCGCGAAGGCTGTGCATCGCTCGAAGCTTGACTATCTCGGCCAGCGAGCCGACGTCGTTGCGGGTCAGCTGGAGCGGCTAAGGCGCCTGTACGGTGAGTTCGATACTGCGCTTCTTCCCTTCTGGGAAAAGAGGCCCTCGGACGGGTATCGCGGCGAGCAACCGGGGTTTGCGCCGGCGCAGGACAAGCTCCTAGAGCTTCAGGCAGCTTGTGGCTCCCTCGAGCTCGCTGTTCGCGGCTTAACTGCTACGAACGCAGAGTTGGGTGGGTCTTCCAAGTCTGACAGTGTTGCCACGGCGCTCGATGCTTTGTATATAGCGACGGATATCGGTTTCCTGTACTTCGCAAGCGACGGCGGGGGAAACACTCGCGAGACGTTGAACCGCCTCTACGACAGCCAACTCAAGAACTACGAGCCCAAGCAACGGGATGCGGTTAACCAGATTCTGACTAACGTAGGCCCGGACGTCCGGGTGCCTAACACCGTGGCGAGCGTCTCCCGTGGAGCGCTTAGCAGATGCGTCGAAGATGTCACGGAGCTTGTAATCAAGGCGTTCGAAGTTGCTGGCAGTGACGGCGGCAGCGCGAAGGCCAAGGCCAAGGCCAAGGCCAGGGCCAAGGCCAGGGCCAGGACCGGGACCATCCGCAACAAATTGATCAACATCCGGGTCAGAATCGCCTCTAGCGCCCGGAAGATCCTGCTCAACCTGCCCAAGATCCGCCCTGGGAAACCGCTTTCACAGACCTATCCGCCACGGCGCTGAAAACGAGCAGGTGCGGCACCGGCCTCACCCGCCGTCACATACCGACCGAGAGGAAGGACAGGAGTGGAACATCCCCGGCAGCGAGGCCGGCCACTCCACCACACCCTCGCCCCACTGAAACCATCAGCGACGCTTCCGGAGCTCACTCACCAGTTGATCAGTGGACCGAGGCTGAGGCTGACCCATGGACGAATTCTTCATGGCTCCGTCCGAGGCCGGGCCGGCCCACGGCTTCGCGGTCTTGCGGGGACCCGACGGCCCGTTGGCTGATGCCGGCGGCGTGGTCGACGGCATGTGGCGGACCTGGAGCCCGAAGCCGACCGGGTGCGCCTGGACGAGGGCGGCCTGGCCTATGTCGAGGCCCGAACGGCTTCATGGACGGCCAAACCCCGGTACGCAGGCAAGGCGGCTACCGGTGCTGCACTCTTTCTCGGGGACCTGCTGGCGGGCCGGATCGAGACGGCCTGCTGGCGGCTCCAGCCCAACGGCTATCCCTTCGCCTCCCTGGGGTCGGGCTTGGATTTGGATGTGCTGGCCGCCAGCAGCCGGCTGAAAGGGGCGGATGCGGTGGAGGTGTACAGCGTTGATCCCCGATACGCTTCCGGGGAGATCGGCAGACCTGCCTACCGGGTGGACTTCTGGGCGGCGCCCCCGACAAAGCCATGGGACGTGATTCGACCGGTTATCAAGCTCCACGGCTCGATGAACTCGAAGACACGCTTACTCGGCGGATCCAGACGGTATCCCAGAGCTAGTTTGAGGTTATTCGGCTACGGAACGTGGTGGAATTTAGGTTCGCGCTCTAACCTCTGGCGTGTGCTGCCGCGATCGTAGCGGTCTCGAGTTACCGCTGGCGGAACGTTCCGAACAGCCGGCGAAGGAAGAAGTGATCATCGCCAGCCGTTGCCTTGGACCATCAAGCGGAACCCGAGGCAACCGGGAATTATGCAAAGCATGCGCGGGCGTCATTGCCTACAACTACACGTGTCCGGCATCCCCCATTCTGTGAATGACTTCATGGGCGTTGTATCTCCCAAACGCGATATCCCATTCCCCGTGAGAAGCCGAGGTCGCTGTCCGAATAGGTCCCGAGGTTAACCCTTCGGATGCTCGCGCCAATCAAGCTAGCGAACTTGTCGTTGAGCGATAGGGCCGCGACGTTGTCGTCCCGGGTGGCAAGCGCCATGTTGCGACGGGGATCTCGTTTCGCCGCTGCGGTGAGCAGCGCCAAGCCCACTCCTCGACGTTGAGCTTTCGGAGCAACCGCCACTATTTGGATGAAGAGGGGATCGGTCTTTTGGCGTCCCGCGAATGTAACGCAAAAACCGACGTGGACGTCCTTAATTTCGGCTAGGAGTACGACCCGCTCGGCAATTGTCGTGACATTTGCCCCCACAGTTTGGACGGATATCGGGGCACAGAGGGCTTGCAAATCCTTGATTCGGCGGCCGTCTTGCCCGCCTGCGGTCGCTTGGCGAATTGAAACCTCGGACGACGAAAGAGTCTCTAGCTGGCTCTTCCACTCGATGAACTTTGGATCGCGACCAGGAGGAAAGCTCGGTTCAAACATTTCGTATTCGCGGTCGTTCGCGTTCATGGACACGTACAAACAGTACTGCGCCCAGCGCACTAACGAACGGACGCCCGGTATCAACGCCCGTTTTTCTTCGCGTGGGAGTGACTTGACATTCGTTTTGGCGTTTGGCGTTTGTCTTCCGATTTCTGAGGGTTTGTCCGGACGCCGGTGAGCACGATGGATAACCTCTCAAAGCGATGCTCCCTGCCGATGGTGTACTTGAAGGCACAGGCGGGCGTTATGTATCGGGAGGTGGAGCTTGGGTCAGCGGCGGCTGGACAAGGAAATGCGTCTGAAATTCAGCACGATCACGTGCGGAGGATGCGGTGGAGAGCGACTTCTCGCGCGGACCTGTGCCGATTGCGGGGAGCGTCCGAAGGCACATGAGATCCAATACGACCTCCAGCGTCGTGAACGCCTCGTTGCAGAGTTCCGGTCTGAACGTAAAGCGCCTGACCATACTGTCAAGCCCGATGCGGACTCTTTGGCCGAGGACTTCAACAGGTCACTGGATCGGGTGCTTCGAGCGCTCTCTGACGCGTCGAGGTCCGGACGGAAGGCCGACGCGTTGGTGGTCGCCTTTGGTGGTATGGACCAGCTGGTCGCAAGTTGGAGCATCCTGCTGCCGCGACCCCAACGGAACCGTGGCAAGGTGATCGGTCGGGCGCTTCGGATGTTTGCGGAAGGAATGGACACCTTTGTTGATGCGCTCCGTGCGCGGGACATGCATGCGGCTCAGAAACTCGAGCGCCGAGGTAACCAGCTCATCGGTGAGGCTGAAATAGTCCTCGACGAGATCACTGAGCTGGATGCGGCGGAAGGGACATTTGCAAGTGGATCCCCACTGGAGCGTTTGAACCGCATAGGCCGGGAGGCTCGCGTGCGCATCGGTATGGAATCGTCCATAACCGAGCTTGACGCCGTGCTTTCATCAGGGGTCGGTTGGGATGCCTCTATTCAAGGCATGGGTCTCCAATCGCGAACCATCCAGCTCGTGGCGCAGAACTTGTTCGATCTCGAGGCATTCACCGAGATCGTCGGCGTCGCCGCCGGTGCAACGACGATGGTGGGTCGTACCCTCGCTAAGTCGGAGGATTGGCGACGTGACCATGCACGCGCAGCGGCCTACCTCGTTAGCGGAGCCATCTCGATGCACCTTGCGATTTCTTCGCACGGCAGCAGCGACCTCGAGGCGGCACAGAGCGCGGTGGTTGCTGTGGCAACCTGGCGAGATGGCGTCCTGAGGCACGCCCTCGCGACCATGCTGGCAAGTTCCATGGATGAGTACGATCACCTAGCGGGAAAGAGCGGTGGCCACGCCACAAAGAAGGCCGCGACAGCGTACCCCGGTCTGTTGCTTAACGAGAATCTCACCCCCGCCCTGAGGAACGCCGGCGGCCACGCAGGGTTGGATCTGACGGAGGACGGGATCCGAGTCGGAGACGAAGAGTTCTCGGTCGATGAGTTTATCGACAAGGTCCTTGCATACCTTGAAACGACGATGGCGACATTCATCGGGGTGACTCTTGCCATGACTCGGTTTGGGGCAGACCTGTCATGTGACGTGTATCTGGCTCCCCGAGACCGCCATGCTGCGGTGGCGCTGTTCCTCGGTGCCTTCAACCTCACGTGCGACTCGGTTCAAGTAGACGGTGACGCGCTGACGGTGCTAGCGAGTGGACCGGAGCCGGATTGGATGACGCTGTCAGCCGCGCTCAGTGCGATGTTCCCAGCTTCGGTGGAACGTGCAGAGATCAGCCTCTGTAATGATCACGGAAGGCGCACCTTCACCACTTCTTTCAAGCGCGTCCGGGAATATGCAGATGGATTAGGCGAGTTGCCTGCGGAGCACGCAGCACTCCACCTGAGTGCCATCGTCGCGGTAAGTCGGTTAGACGGCGCTTCTCCATGGCGCAAGGAGGACTGGAATCGGGTAGTGCAGGCGGTTACTCATCGAGACGAGGGAACTGACCTTCGCGCTTGGGTAAAAGATGTTCGCGCCCTTCGTGAGTTTGGACGCGAAGCGGACCAACGAAACGTGGTTGAGTCATGTGAGAGAGCATTGGCCGAATTGCGACAAAGTCGCTAGTTAGTGAGGATTCATGACGTTTTCGACGCTAGCGTCAAGTCAGAAGCTAATCGTCAGAGAGCTTTCGCTCCCAAAAAATAGTCGGCGTCGAAACGTGGTTATCTTCGATTCGCCGCCTAGTATCTGGTCACGCGCCATTTAAGCTTTATTAGAGGATTGACGCCGAGGGGGACGAGATGGCCAGGAGCGACTCGCTCAAGTCCGAGATCGGGCGGTTGAAAACCAAGGGGGCAGGCCTGTCAAAGGACCTGGCCAAACACCGTGATGTGATAGCCAAGGCCAATGTCGAGGCCAGCAAGAAGCGAACCCAGGCGGCGCGCACCAAGTCCGACTCCACTCGCAGGACGGCGACGTCGGCGGCGCAGCGCGAGGAGAAGAAGGCCGCAGATGCTCTCAAGAGGGTCGCCGAAGTCGAGAAGCGGATTGCGGACAACGAGAAGGCCATTAGGACTAAGGAGAGCTCGCTCGCTGCAGCAGAGAAATCTGAGCGGGCCGCGCAAAACCGAGAAGACGACAAGCGGCGTCGCACCGAATTGCAGCATGCTCGCCAGGTGGCCCAGGCTTCACGCAAGGTCGCAGAGGTTCGATACGTGCAGGTTTACCCGCCCAAGCCGGAACAGTTGCGAGTCTTGTATGTGACAGCGAACCCGGAAGCGGTGGAGACCGTCACACGGCGCCCGGACGGCACGGAGGTGCGAGAGGGCGTCTGGCTTCGTGTGGACTACGAGGTCCGGCAAGTCAAGGAGCTGCTTAAGAAGTCGAAGTACCGGGACCTGGTCGTGGTCGAGCACCTTCCTGCGGCTACCACGATGGACCTACTCGAAGGCCTGAACGAGCACCGCCCTCACGTGGTCCACTTCTCTGGACATGCCAACTCTCTTGGGCTGCTAATGGAGAACGACGCCGGGACGCAAGAAGGAGATGGCCTCGACTTCATGATGCTGGCTAGGCTCCTTGGTGCGACCGACGAACCTCCACGCCTGGTGGTGCTCAATGCCTGTGAGAGCCTCGCGGGGGCTGAAGATTTGCTGCAGACGGTTCCCACGGTCATCGCGATGTCGGACTCGATCAATGACATCAGTGCCGTCGTCTTCGCTGCGCGCTTCTACAGCGGCGTTGCGTCTGCGCAGTCGGTCTGCGCTGCGTTGGAGCAGGCAAGGGTCGCGATGGAAGTGTCAGCACTTGACGGTGCAGACCTGCCTGAGGTGAGGGCCAGAGAGGACATCGACCTTGGCTCGCTTGTTTTGGTTCAGCCCCCTTCCTAGTAGCAGCGCGGCCTCTCCTTGCGGCACGGCGGGGCAGCTTCAAGGCTGGGGACCGAAGGGGACCGCGGACGGCGCGACGAGCAGCATTGTCCTCGTGGGCTGTACCGGGCGATGTACGTTGGCGGCCGACGGTCGAACGAAGTGAAGATGAACAATTAGAGGGACGTATGAGGTGCCATCCAGGTCGATCGCCGTAGCTATACGTCGTCTTGCTCGTGACCTGGTCGACGCGGCAGGCATGCTCGACGAGCGTCATCTCGATAAGTGCGAGATCTGTGCCGATCCTATGGGCATCTGAGAGCCGGCACTCGACGCCAATTGCGGTCCTCCATGTAGCGGTAGCTAAGCTCTCCTCACAGGTGGGCGGGCGGCACGGCACCATAATCGGCGGTGTCGGCTGCTGCTCTCGTCGCCGCGATTTCAGGTTATTCGGTTACGGAACGTGGTTGAATTCCGCTTCAATGTCTGACGCTCTGCCGGCTTGCCCGGAGTGCCACGAGGCGTTTACCTACGAGCAGGGCGCCTTGTTGGTATGCCCGATGTGCGGGCACGAATGGTCCAAGGTCTCGGCCGAGGCCACACCTGAGACCACGCCCGAGAGACCGCTTCGATCAAGGATGCCGTTGGCAATGCGCTCGCCGAGGGTGACACGGTCACGATCGTCAAGGACCTCAAGGTCAAGGGCGCCGGTGGCGGTGTGGTGAAGGTCGGCACCAAAGTGCGGGGCATCCGACTGATTGAGGACGGCGTGGGCGATCACGACATCGACGCGACCGTTCCCGGGTTTGGGCGGATGCAACTGAAATCTAGCGTGGTGAAGAAGGTCCTCTGACCCGCGGCCATTGCCCATGTATAGGGGTTTCGTCGTCGACGATCCTGTTCGCAACTGGATCATCGAAACCAGTCGATGCGTAGTCCGCTGCGCTATCTGCGGCCGGGCCTCGGCGCCGGCCAACCTTTGGCGAGGAAACGGTCCGCCGCCCTGACACGCTTTTTAGTCGGGCTGCTGGCGCAGTACTGCCCAGGCTTGGAAACCGCCGATAAGGTCGGTCGCACGGGTCAGTCCCAGCCGTTGCAGGGTGTGTGCTGCGAGGTTTGAGCGTAGCCCTCATTGCAGACGACGACGATCCGCCGAGCGGCAGTACCGCGTCATGGGCCACAGTTACCGGCATGGCTTTCCTTTTGCTTGCGATTGTACTTGGACGCAGCAAGAGGAAGGACGAAGGCTAGACCAGGTCGCTGTGACACGTTTGGATGGCACCGGTAGCTTGCACAGTGGTTAGAACTGCTCATATTCCTTGCAGGAAGGGACAGTCCCGGGTCCTCTCCGAGGGTGGGAGAATTCCGGCATGTGCTCGACAGTCCTGTGGACCATAAATCGTGCGGCGTTCACCCCGGAATTCAGGGAGTGGACGTTGAAGCGCATTGGCACGGAACCCCAGGTATCTGCGCTTCGAATCGAAGACAGCCCTCTCGTTTCCAAAACCGCGACGGCGTTCACCCTCACCTTGAACTCCTGTGACTGCGACTCTGCTGTGGCGCGGGGTGGGGGACGCCTTCGTCCGGACGTGCCAACCGGGGACGATTATGTCGAATGGCTACGGGCGGTGCCCAGCGAAACACGTTTCGTGAGCCGGGTTTGTGTCATTCGGACCTGGAACCCGGAACAAGTCGTTTCTCCCCACGGCGCCGATCGCATCGCCATCGAAAACCTGAGCTCCGATCACATCGAAGGGATACCGGAGGAATTGCTTCTGGCGATCGACTTCCCGACCGGACCAACATGGTGACTCTCGGCTGGCTGCCAGTTTGAACTCAAAGACGTCCGCTAAGGAGTGCCCCAGAAATAGTATTCGGCGTAGGGCTGCCAGGTGCCGGCGGAGAGCCGCGCGCCCTTCCTCGGTCAGGCTAGCCAAGTACGGGGCATCCTAGCTGAGGCAATCACTTTACTTAGCGGAGCTTATCGGCGTCGAAGTACGCCACACAGTTCACGCCAGGCTATGCGAAATACACCGCCGGAAATCTGGACACTCCCAACAGCCCTGATACCCAAAGAACACCGACTCCAGATGCTTCTCCGGATGGGATGATGGTTCAACCGGGCACTGCCTTGATGGTCCGAAACCATGATGCAAAGGCGGTTAAGCATGTGGGATGACTTTCCCGAGGGAGCGCACCCCGAAGGGTGGATCGAGCTGAGCGAAAATGGCTGGGGTGCGGTGGCAGCTTGGTATGCCGGGCCCGATAACGTGCGTCGCGAGCCCATGGGAGTCAGGACCGGCATGGTCCGCGTGACCTGCGAGAAGCCCGACGGCACGGTTTCTTTCTGGGAAGAGCCGATCACCGAGGACGATGTGCGCGGCATCGAGGACGACATCGACGCCTACCTGAAGGACGCCGGGCTGCCGTCGAGGCCGCGGGGCTACCGCTGGTTCCTGCGCCTGCCTGACGGAATCCGTGGGGAGGATGACTTATGGGCCCGGCTTGACCGGGCAGACATGGCACTTCCCCGGACTGCCAGTCACCCTCGGGATACCGTCCCGGTGCTCGGACGGGTGGTCCAGGCCCTCTACGGCAGAAACGACATTGTATACGGACAGCCATGTCCGGAACGGTAGGCTGTCTTGCCTGAATTCGTTCAAGTCCCCGATTGCTGGGGCTGGGACGCGGCGGAGTTTGGGTGAGGGAGGGAACCCAGTTACGGCACTCATGTGTGAAGGCTGCGACGAAGCGATCGAGGACGACAACAGCCACATCGACTTCAACGGGGAAGACTGGCACGAAGCCTGCTTTGAGGTCATCGGTGGGCCGTCGTGCTGCTGCGGAATCATGTACGACAACGGGGAGGGCACCTGTAGGAGTTGCGGCGACTCGCTGAAGCGGTCTCGCCTTCGCCGCCCTCCAAGGGTAGCGCGACTGCGTCAGGAGTTATTCAACTGCGGAACGCGGTTGAGTTCCGCTTCAATTTCAATGTCTGACGGTCTGCCTGCTTGCACGGAGTGCCACGAGGCGTTCACCTACGAACAGGGCGCCTTGCTGGTGTGCCCGATGTGCGGCCACGAATGTGGCGTAGAGGCCGCAGACGGGGTTGACTCCGGCCATCGCCGCGGTGGCCATTCCGGAGGGCACGCTGACCACGGCGTTGACGAGGCCGGCCAGTGCATCCCCGGGAAGGTTTTTCATCCGGGGCACAAACCCGGACGACGTCTTGGCATTCATCTGTGTCCCTTGGCCGTCCTGGAACGTTTCGGGCTGATGCCGCGTGCCTGCGGTGGGAGTGCGCGGCGCGAGGAGCGGTGAGGTGCACGAGCGGCGGACCGCGCTCGAACGCGGCGCAAAGCTGTGACTAGCCTAAACGAGATTTCGTAAGCTAGCTTAGTATTATTCGGGGTGACCTGCACCGCTTAGGGGCCGGAGCAGTGACCGTGCTGACGACCAAGCAGGTGGGCGGTGTACGAGTTTTTCCAGGCCCTGGGCTCGTGGGGGGTGACCGTCTTCGTGGTTACCTCAATGCTTAACGTGGGTCTGACCCAGAAACCCACACGGTTGCTCATGCACCTGTCCAACCAGGCGTTTTTGCTGCGGATGCTGTTGCTGAATTTCATTGTGGTGTCGGCCCTGATGATGGCCGCCACTGATCTGGTGGAGCTTGCAACCGTGTACGTGGCGGGCTTCTTGCTGTTCGGATTGACTGCCGGGGCTCCGTTCTCCATTAAGCTCACCGGGGTCTCCGATTCGGATATTGCTCTGGGCGCGACCGTGATGCTCGTCCTCATGGTCGGCATGGCTCCCGCTCCTGCTTCCCCAGGTGCTGGAAGGTGTGACGGTGGACACTTGGGCATTGGTCCAGGGGCTGCTCACGCAGATGGTCCTGCCGTTGGTAGTCGGGATGCTCGTCCGGCAGTTCACCGAGAACGTGGTGGCCGCCGTGCAGCCGTGGGTGGCGATAATTTCCAACATCTCCCTGTACGTGCTGATCGTCGCCATCGTCATCGGGTACCTGCCGGCCATGACCGATCCCGGGCTGTGGAAGGCGGTCGGCGTGGGCATGGTGGTGCTAGTACTGGCCCTGTTCCTGGGCTGGACCATGGGCGACGGGCACGACCATCTCCAGGACGTGGGCGGCTGAGCACCGGCCAGCGCGGCACCGCTGCGGGTTCGTTCGTCGCACAAGACAACTTCGAGGATCCGCGGGTTTTGGTGCTCATCACCTTGCTCAACACCTTCGGGGTGGTCATGCTCGTCGTTGCCGCGAAGCTGATGAGCAGGGAAAACGGTTTCGCCTTCCTGATTGCCCAAGCCCCGACGCTCCGGGGAAATCCGAGCACGACCCGTAGACACCACACGTAAGAGGAGACCCCGAATCATGAGTTCTGCCCGTGAGGAACGACCGAATATTTTGGTGCTGTGCATGGACCAATGGGACGTGCACATGGATCTGCCCCCGGGTGTGGAGCTGCCGGCCATCCAGCGGCTGGTGGGCGCCGGCGTGAGCTTGGCCAACCAGTACTGCACGGTGCCCCAGTGCACGCCGTCCCGGGCGACCATGTGGACGGGCCAGCATGCCAAGAACGTGGGGCTGTGGGACAACACCAACTTCGCCTGGACCGACGTCTTGGACCAGGACGTGCCGACGATAGGCACGATGCTGCGGGAGCAGGGATACTATACCGCGTTCAAGGGCAAGTGGCACCTGTCCCACCCGGCGCGCTCCTCCGCGGCGCTGGAGGGCTACGGTTTCTCGGACTACCAGTCCTGGGGCGACAACTGGGGTGCTCCACTCCACGGCGAGCAGCTCGATGGTGCGGTGGCCTTCGAGACCGTTGACTGGTTGCGCCACAAGCGCCCGCACGACAGGCCCTGGCTGCTGATCTCCTCGATGGTGAACCCGCACGACATCATGTTCCTGCGCGCCGGCGCGGACGAGCAGGCACACCCCAACGGCGCGCTGGCCCCGCTGGCCCATCCGCCCCAGGATCTGGGGTTCATGCGAGAGTTTGACGTCGAGCTTCCCGGCAATTTCCACGACGACCTCGAGGGACAACCGCTCGGGGTGCGGTCCTACAAGCGCAACGTCGAGTGGAACTACGGCCGGATCCCTGAGGGTCGCGAAGACCTTTGGAAG
The DNA here is from genome assembly GCF_059091245.1 of Arthrobacter sp. Y3225116. Taxonomy (NCBI): domain Bacteria; kingdom Bacillati; phylum Actinomycetota; class Actinomycetes; order Micrococcales; family Micrococcaceae; genus Arthrobacter; species Arthrobacter sp. Y3225116. The sequence goes on along the minus strand of NZ_JBNHGL010000003.1, from coordinate 10,265 downwards.
GTGCGGCGCAACTATCTGATCAACTGTCTGCGGATGGTCGACGGCGAGTTCCAGAAGATCCTGGACGAGCTCGACCGGCAGGACCTGTGGCGGAACACCGTCGTGGTGCTGACCTCTGACCACGGTGAGATGAACGGGGCGCACGGACTGGCACAGAAGGGGGCGATTCCTTTTCAGGAGGCCTCGATCGTGAACATGACGGTCGTTTCACCGTACGGGCCCAGTGGAGTCCAATCCGACGCCGTTGGCTCCCACCTCGACCTGGCTACCACGTTCCTGTCCTGGGCCGGGCTGGGGGAGGCAGAGACCCGGGAACGGTACCCCGCGCTGAAGGGCCGGAACCTGCGGCACCTGCTTGAAGCTCCCGGACAGGTGCGCCCGCCTCGGGGCTCCTCGGCCGAGCCCGGTGACGGGGCTCTGGTCAACTGGGATGGGCTCAACATGCTCGATCCGGAGTGGGCGATCCAGGGCGCCCTGCGGGAGCTGGCCCAGCTCGGCCACGGACCGGACAAGACCCTCGAGGACTGCCGGAGGGTGGGGGAGGTCTACGGGGCACCGGACATGGACAAGCGCACCTTCTTCCGGGCCGTCTCTGACGGGCGGTACAAGCTGGTGCGCTGGTTCGCGCCCACCCAGTACGAGACCCCTCGGACGGTCGAGGAGCTACACGCCAGCTCTGATGTCGCTCTCTACGACCTCGCAGCGGACTCCGGCGAGCTGCACAACATCGGGGACCCGACCCACCCGGACTACGACGAGCAGTTGGTCGCGTCGATGCTTGAGAAGCTGGCGCACCTCATCGACACGGAGCTGGGCGAGGACGAGCGCCCCTTCGACCTGGACCTGTTCGGCACCCGGGAGGTGCGCTACCGTTCGGAGGTCATCGAAACAGAGACTTCGGCCGGCAGGCAACCGGCCGGACCCGGCCCCGGGACTGCGGAACGTGAGGGCGAGTTCTGAGCCCGGCAGCTCCCATGAGGAACATCCCACCGGACATGGTCCTGGTGCCCGGTGGGATTTTTCCGATGGGCTCGGAGGACTTCTACCCCGAAGAACGGCCCGTCCACCCGGTGCGCGTGTCCCCGTTCCTATTGGAGCGTGCGCCCGTCACCGTGGCACGGTTCGCCCGCTTCGTCGCGGACACCGGCTACCTCACCGTAGCCGAGCGGAGCCCCGACCCCGGCGAATACCCCGGGGTGGACCCGGAGTTACTGGTGCCCGGGGCGCTGGTGTTCACTGGCACCAGCGCCCCGGTACCGTTGTCAAACCCGTCACGGTGGTGGTCCTGGGTGCCCGGCGCCTCTTGGCGTGCGCCAGAGGGCCCCGCCTCGGCCGCCTTGGAGGAGCGGGCCGAGCACCCGGTCACTCAGGTGTCCTGGGAGGACGCCGCCACCTACGCGGCCTGGGCCGGACGGCGCCTCCCGACCGAAGCTGAGCACGAGTTCGCGGCCCGGGGCGGGACCGAGGGCACGACCTATCCATGGGGGAACGAACGCGCCCCGGACGGCCACCACGTGGCGAACACCTGGCAAGGCTCCTTCCCCTGGTGGAACACTGCCGAGGACGGGTGGCCAACCACTTCCCCGGTGGGCGCCTACCCGGCCAACGCCTACGGCGCCGTGGATCTGATCGGCAACGTCTGGGAGTGGACGGCCGATCGCTGGACCCAGCACCCGGACGCTGCGGGGTCCCCGTGCTGCGTGCCCACCGATCCCCGCACGCCACACACTGGCCCAAAACACTCCCGCGATGCGTTCGTGGTCAAGGGCGGATCCCACCTCTGCGCTCCCGAGTACTGCCTCCGGTACAGGCCCGCAGCCCGGCAGCCCCAGGACCGCGACTCCGCCACCACCCACATCGGATTCCGGTGCGCACAGCACCTCGAAAAGGAGGGGAATGACCCCCTGACGAGGTGCGCCTAGGAGAACTATTCCTACGGCGATGACGTTCCCCCGCTGGTAGACCCTTCGACCTCTCACGATGCCCAGCGGCCCCCCGACCCGGGCTCGGGCCGCGAGCCGCCAGGCCCGTATTTGGGAAGCCAACTGGGTTTCTACGCCATATGGACACAGAGTGCGCAGAATGCGAAAAGGGCTTCGGCCAAGTTTAGTGGGGTGTGCCGCCTGAGCGCGCAGCTGGACTTCACTGTTTCTCCTATTTCGATGCCTTCACTCATTCAGTCATTCCTTCACAAAATTTTAAGGGAGGGGGTTTGGGTGCGGAAAAGCAGGCAGAAGCCCTCCGGCGACGACGACGGCAGTTCAGGAGCACGAGACACAGGGTGGCAATACGGCCGCGACGTGGCACCGAAGACGCGGCAACGGTCAGCCCCAGTAGTGCCCAGCCGCCAGTACATCGAATGGCGGGTCCCCGAGGGCTTCTGCGTGACCGAAGGAGCAGGGGCCGCCACGAGGCCGTCCAAGCCGACACTCTGGGGGAACGATTGGTAGGCTTCTGCCTCTCTGTTTACTGCACTGGACTGTTGACGGCCCCGACCCTACGCAATTTAGTTTTGTTAGGTAAATCGAACCATCACTGCAGGTGACATTGTCGCGAAGCAGAAAAGCCCTCCCAACGGATGAAAGTCAGATCGTGAGGGGAGTAGGGTGAAAAGCACGGCATCGCCAAGGTTGGCCGCGGGCGTTTCGACTACTTCATTTGGCTAAAAGCTCCACGACCCGCCTTAACGAGTGCAACGCAACGACGGAGGTCCAATTGGATCGTCCCAGACTCGACGCTAGAGATTATTATGACCGGACGCGTCGACAACCTACGGTTGCCTCATGCCAGTTCTGACGACCCACGACCTTGCTGCGGAATTGGCCAGCTTGCTTAACGAGGTTGTCCAAGGTTGGTCCACTGAACGCACCGAGAACGCACCCCCGAGCACGGAGCGCGTGGGCTACGCGCATGTAATTGATGGTCGTTACGAGGTTTGGGTTGCTTCGACTGATCATCGAGAGAGAGTCACTATTGGCCTCCCGGCCGGACGGCTGATTTCGCCGAATGAAGTCCGTCTGATCAAGAGAGTTTTGTCCGTGTTCCGATCGGACCTACAGGTTGTAGGCGATGTATCGGTGGCACAGGATCTATGGAGTGCGTTGGCATCAACTCAGTTCTTGCGAGCCGCGGCTCGTTTGTCGCCGTTCTCCGCCACGCCGCTTCTCCGATGGATCAGAATCTTCGAGGCGGCTGCGCGCCAAAAATACGAAGGTATCCGATTTACGGGGAACGTGGTGCTCGTCAAGCATTTGCCCACGTTCACGAAACACGCAAATGTGCGATTCCATGCGTTTCATCAACCGCTTTCGTTCGAGCAAGCGCTTCTCAGAGAGAGCTGGTTAAAGGCATTTCTCCAAAACGGCAAATTTGCACTAGTTGCCGGTGGTCAAAGCGGTGCTGCCCAAGGCTTCGTTGACACTTCGGGGGAATGGGGAGATTCCATGGTGCTGGCCCCGGTTGAGGATTTGAAAGGTTTGTACGGATTTCTCCGGACGGGCACGTCGGTCCTCTCTGCGTCGCGGTCCGGCGATATCCACTTCGCACTGCCGACAGGAGTGACCTTCATTAACTCTCAGGGCAGTTGGCTGTATCAGGACTGGGGCGTGCTGAGGCGCTTATTGGAAGCCCGTTTAGGCGCTGATGTTGCCGAGCACGCGCTGCGGCTCGTGGCGGGATGCAGATACGAGCGCCGCGGGTCGCTCTTTGTGTTTCTGGACGCCGGCGTTGATCCGTCCGAGATCGTTCCTGACCATGCAAACCCGGATCGAGCTGCGCGCATCCTCCGGTCGTCCGTGTCGGGCGGCATCTTGGGCGATCCGACATCCATCAGGGTTCTTCAGGCGGCCTCCGGTATTGATGGTGCCGTTCTTTTGGATGATCACGGTAGAATCATCGACGTCGCAAGCATGATTACTGAACCCAGCCCTGCCGCTCTTGCGGCAGCGGGTCGTCAGGATCTCGAGCGGTTTCCTGGCGCAAGGAGCACGGCGGCATGGAACGCGAGCATTTGTGGTCTGGCAATCAAGGTTTCTGACGACGGCCCGGTTGATGTCTACGAGCGTGGCCGACATGTCTTTCATTCAGGATGACTGAAGAGGGCGATTACCGACGCTGTGATCTCCCAAAAGGCGGTCGGGGTCGTGGCACACCGGTCGGTAGGCACCCACCATCTCATGCACCATAGGAACGGCAGCCTGCAACCCTCGTCCAGCCGAGTATTGGTTTCGCCCGTGGTCGGTCCAAAGGAAAGCGCGCCCGGATGTGCAGCCGCCACGACAGGTCGGGGACCGTCCCGGCGGCTACCGCTTGGCGGCTGGTCCCCGTCCCGGCCACGGTGGGGCCCCGTCTCATGTGGAGTGTAAATTCGACCTGTTGCAGCCTTTAACGAGGCCACCCCTCTTCAGGGGTCGCATCCTTGTGCGGATTCCCCTACGGCGTCGGTCTCAACTTCAAAGCCGCTCCGAGCAGTCCCTGCCCTGGGGGCTCTGTGCCGGCGGGATGGGCTCCAGGCATCTACTACCTCATCCACATGCAGGTCGAGACCTACATTCTGGTTCCGAAGATTTTGAGGCAGGCAAGTCGAGGTTGCGGGAGCCCAGGTGGTGCTGGCCGGAGCAGGCGGTGAGAACTGGGCGGAATCCAAAATCAGGGCTGAACATCGCTCCATAGTCCGCACCAAGTGACTACTACGGAGCGGCGTGTTCCGACAGGATAAAGAGTATGGATTCCTCCCAAGACCGTGGGCGCCGGACGCCGCAAGCCAACCGTGACCAGCAAAGCGAAGCCGAGGGCGGCCGAGCCTTAGGGCAGAGAGGAGCAGGAGAATTCGCCAGAATATTTGTCGGGACCGTCAAATGGGTGGCCGGGGGAATCGTCCTCATTCTTGGAGCGGCAGTTCTTTGGAATATTGCTGGCTACTTGTGGACCATAATTTTTCCCATCCTGCTGGCGCTGCTGCTGAGCAGTATCCTATGGCCCGTCAATCGACTGCTGCGCAAAGCGCTGCCTAACGCACTGGCAGCGCTGGTGACCATCGCGGCCCTGTTCGCGGTGATCTACGGCATCATGCGGTGGATGATTCCGTCCCTGCTGTCGGAGACCTCCGGGCTGGCGGAGCAGGCACGGCAAGCACTGACCCAGATCAGTGCCTTTTTCACGGGTCCTCCGTTCAATCTGCAGAACGTGGACCTAAACGAGTTGATCGACACCGGACTGCAACAGGTGCGGGAGAACATCTCGGCCATCCTTTCCGGCATCACCGCCGGGATTTATAGCGGTGTGGGGATGGTGGCATCGTGGATCATCATTTTTTTGCTGGTCGTCGTGTTCGTTTTCTTCAGCCTCAAGGACGGAGACAAATTCCTGCCCTGGGTCGCGCACTGGAGCAACGCCCGTGCTTATAGGCATATAAAGGCGGTCTCTGTGAAGGCATGGCAGACGCTATCGGGGTATATTCTGGCTCAGGCTACCGTCGCCCTCGTGGATGCCGTGTTCATTGGGCTGGGGCTCTGGATTCTGGACGTTCCGTTGGCACTGCCGTTATCGGTGCTGATTTTCTTTTCGGCCTTCATCCCGATCCTCGGAGCCATCGCAAGCGGAGCGCTGGCTACCCTGGTGGCTCTCCTCTCCGGCGGCTGGACGACGGCGCTCATCGTGCTCGGCATTGTGCTGCTGGTTCAGCAATTGGAGAGCAATATTCTCCAGCCGATGCTGGTGGGGCGCGCGCTCCATATCCACCCCGCCGTCGTGCTGTCGTCGGTGACCGTGGCTGGCACGTTGTTCGGTATCACGGGCGCGCTCTTGGCTGCGCCGGTCACGGCGGTCGGCATCGTCGTGCTGCGGTACGTGCGCGACATCTCATTCACGCCGGCGAGTCCCTCCGCCGATGACGCGGCACATTCCGATGATGGTGCGCCGACAGCCATGGATGAGTCCCGGGACCATGCGACGAACGACGACGGCGCGGGCGGTAGCAGAGCCGTCCGCGACACCGGCGCCGGCCGGGCATAGGGTCGGCGCTACCTTAGGGAGGCTCCAGGAGTACATCCAGCAGAAGGTCTTTGTGGCTCTAGTCCGGAGCGATGTCTTCGAGACCACATTGGCGGACTCAACCGTCCAGCGTCGTCAAGAGGTCTATAAGCTTCAGGGGACACATCAGGGGCGTAGCTCACAACCAACGGAAACCTCGAAGGTTATTCAGCTACGGAACGTGGTGGAGTTCCGGTTTAACGTGTGACGAAAACTGCAGAATCGGCAGTGTACTCCGTCTGCATGTCAGGTACCCTGATTGCGGTGGTACGAGCCACCGAACGCACTTCCACGTGGCAACACGTGAATCATCGAGGAGAGGCCTGAGCGTTCAGGACATGTCCGGATGGGGTGCGGCGCGATGATGCGCCAACTTCATTCCGCCGATGCCCGATATCGGCTGACGAAAGGACGTGACATGTCATCGAAGGACGAGAAGAACCTGACGCAGGTTATCGACAAGATCTCGAAGATGGACGAGCCGAGGCGTTCGGTCATGCAGAGTGTGCATGACACCATCATGGCTGCGGCACCCGCTCTGAAGCCGCGGATCTGGTACGGAATGCCCGCCTACGCGAAGTCGGCGAGCACTCCCGCGCTCGTGACGCTGCGCAACGACGAACGATTGAATCTCGCGATCACCGAGAAGGCGCCCTTCCGAGCCGCAGGCGGCGTGGACGGGCAATTAATGCCGGCCGCGTGGTATTTCGAGACCGTGGACGAGGATACGGAGAAGCGTATCGCGGCGATCGTCCGTTCGGTGGTCGACTGAGCATCGAGTAAGCGCCTTCTCACCCCTCCCTGAGCGCGACCGAGGTTGAATTTAGGTTCAACGTCTAGAACCAAGAAGTAGCGTCTTGCCGCAAAGCATCGACCCCGCCACCGGCCATGCAGAAGTTTGGACCAGAGTGAGACCGCACGACAATCCTTGGATGTTCTCCGCGGGTCCTCCCCACGTTGCCCGGCCAGCGGGCCTCGGCGTCGCTTTCCCGTGCCCCGCCACCGGTCTGGCTATGCCTGTCCTTGTACCTCGGGTGCTGGTAGGTGAGGATCAGTCCAGAAGCGTTCGTTCTGCAAGCTGAATTTAGGGGTTAGCCTGCAAGAGAAAAAGAGCGTGACGGGGAAATTGCTATCGGAATCGTTGTCGCTGTTGTGGTGGGGGCGATTTTCGGCTGGGAATACTCGATCCTCGGCCTGGCGGCAGGGCTGGGGCCCTGGATCGGTGGATACTTCGGCATTAAGAAGGCGCGGGAAGTCGACAAGTACCGCGAGGAGCTCATTAACGGCCGGAAAAGGCCCTTCAAGGAGGAGGAAAATCCGAAGAGCTGAGCTGGACCGACTGGAAAAGCAAACGATCGGAGTGGGTTCCCCGCGCTGGTTGCCGTCCCCGAGCAGGTGGACCACGGCGGCACACCTAGCTTGGAACGCGATGGCGTGAGCTTGGCCTTGCACCGGGCGGCTGCTTGGGCATACCTCGCTGCACATGATAGCCACGCCATGGATTATGCCCAGCTTGACTGTCTGCCCGGGCGCAGTCAGCGCCCGCTTTCCAGGTCACAGCCTGGCGTCTACAAGCCTACAAGTACAGGGCAGTCCCTGAACTGCTGCTGCTGTTATTCCTGGAGGGTAGGCCGCAGCGTCACAGACTCCAGCAAGGCATGTTATGTCAGTGTCTTGGCAGCGGAGCCGGCCATACCGTGGTTATCTGGCCACATCAGAGTCTTCCTCAGAAAGCGTCCGGCGATCGAAAACTAGTGCGGTCACGAGCACGATGATCGTCACCCCGGCGGTGATAGCCATATTCAAAGCCGCAACCTTCGGCGGCTGGGTAAATGCTAGAACGGCCATACCAACGATGAAGACCGCATTGACTGCCAGCACCCCGAGCAGCAGCTTCCGCAGCTGAGCAGCCCTTCGATCGAACTTCGCCTCTGAACGAGTACTCCGCTGCCCAACAACCCGCGCCAGGACCATTGCCGGTCCCAGAGCTACCATGCAGACAAACGGCATGGTTCTGGTAAGAGGCCCCAACAAATCCGGTTGCCCAAATGCGAGAAAACTCATCCCCAGTATGATGCCGAGGGCAGGCAGGAGAATGGCCGCTCGCACTTTCAAGCTCGGATCCATCGCACCCCTATCTCTCTGCAAGGGCACCATACCGGCAAGTTGCACGACTGCACATACGTGTCAGCCCTAGCTTGGACCGCAATCACCCGCCCAGCCACATCGGCAGCTGTACCCTTATGGCCGCATCCACACTGTTCGGGGCGCGTAGCTCCAGCGAGGGCGGCAAGGAGCAACCGCTATGCTCTGGCTCAAGACTGCGGTGGGAACGGTTGAAAGTAGAACGCCATGGAGCCGGGGTTCATTCGCAGGTTAGGCGGGACAGGATTCCGGGCTGTGGAAAAGATGCCGCGCGCCGGAGCGCTGCCCGGTGGGTCCTGGAGCGAACCCAAATGGGATGGCTATCGCGAGACTTGGTCGAGGCTGCGGGGGGAGCAGTTGCCGCCCGGTTGCCTGCTTTACGGGGAAGCAGCAGTGATCTGGTCGGGGGAGCGGGTGGACTATCCGCCTGTCGGCAGAGAACCTCGCGCACACCCACCGTGACCGTCGTGCTAGCGGTGGTCAATGGTTTGCCCCGGGTCGGTCGGTGACTCCCCGGCGGCGGTTGTGCCGGTGGCTCCGCGGGGGCTTCCGGTGGTGGGTCCACTGGCGGTGGTGTCGGCGGTGTCGTCGGCCACGACTTGTCGGGCATTCCGGGCCGCCGCGGCGACCCCCTTCTCCAGTGGGCCCTGACTGAATTTGAAGTGCCAGAACCAACCGAATAAGGCTGCCGCGATCAGGTGCAGGACGAACCACACACCCGGCTCGTCGTAGTGCAGTTCCGGGGCCAGGGCGAGCAGGTGGCCGGAGTAGAGGGTGAGGGTCATGGCGCCCATGGCCGCCAAGGGCTTCAGCAACCGCTCGGTGAGGGGGGCGATCAGCAGGAAGACGCCCAGCACCAGCATCCCCGTGCCGAGACTGGAAGCGATGGCCAGCGGGGTGTTGGTGTGTGGCGTGGCGATGACCAACCACCACGCCGAGGTGTCGGGCAGGCCCTCCGGGCCGAACACCAAGGCGTCGTCGAGGTCGTGCGAAGTCATGCCCGGGGTGGCCAAGAGCGCCTCGTAACCTCCGGCGCGCAGCAGCAGGAAGGAGACCACGTTGGACAGGACCGCCAGCGCCGCGCCGACCCCAGCGATGAGTCCCTGGACCCGGACACGGCGCAGGCCCAGCCGGCCCAGGCCCAGCCCGGTCAGCAGGTAGGTCATGTAGGCCAGGGCCGGATAGGAGCCGGTGAGCAGCAGTTCCGAGGCCGAGCCGAGCGGCTCGGTGACCAGGTTCACGACGGTGTGGTTCCAGGCAGAGGACTCCGGCAACGCCGGACCCAGTTGCTGCATCAGGACCGGGGCGACGAGGCCAGACGCCGCTGCCCACGCGAACAGTGCCCGGGACGGCAGGTGTAGGAAGGGGATGGCCAGCAGGAAGAACACTGCGTAGTAGAGCAGGATGTTGTAGGCCGGGGGATCCCAGGGCAGGATCGCCGAGATCACCAGCCCCAGGGAGCCGATCACCACGGCCCGTGCTGCCAGACCCACCCGGTCCCCGGTCATTCGCCGGCCCTGGTGCGGGGCGGACGCGCCGGAGGACAGGGCCAACCCCACGCCGGCCAGCAGTGCGAACAGTGCAGCCGAGTCCCCGGAGAACAGGTTCCACGACAAGGTCGGCTCGCCGGTGTCCTCGTCCGCGTCGGGCAGGATGTGGATGGCCATCAGCCCGATCAATGCCAGGCCGCGCGCGGCGTCGATGCCGATCAGCCGCTTCTTGGGGCGGTCTTTCGCCGTCGCGGGAGGATTCGCAGTGTACGCCTGCGGGACCATTTCTGCCGGATTCTTGTCCTCATTCGTCATGGGAGGCTCCTGGGGGCTGGCTTTTCGTGTGGCTGCTTCCATGACCAGATCAACACCGCCGGCTAGGTCCCCCTTATGCCATGGCTGTGCAGAGCCTGTGACCAGCGTTTCCAACTCGCACGGGCCGGTCTGACTCGGCGCGGGCCACTCAGGTCCGGGCCGAAGGAGAGTCCACGCCCCTTGTCGTTCGGCACAGAATGCCCTGTGTGTCACGCTGCTGGCAGCTCCACGGTGAACACGGTCCGGCCGGGTTCGGATTCCACGGTGGCATCTCCTCCGTGGGCG